>JBNLCD010000959.1:0-500 GCA_050303635.1 Anaerolineae bacterium | reverse complement strand
CCAGCAAAAACTAGCTTCAAGAAATTCTTCGCTATCTCAAACCATTCGGCAGAGTGTGCATCTTTATCACTGAATCCGTCGTACATCGCTCGTCGATCATCAACCATTTTCAATACTATAAAAATTGATGCATAAGAAAAGATAAGTGACAAGTTAAAATCCTATTAGGAAGGATATGTCCTAAACCCACCTAAGAATAGCGATTGTCATATGTTTTCTGGTGTCTACCTTATGTATCTTCCGCTCATGATTTTGGTAGCACAACTCCGCTGTTTTACGATCACATGCCCGATATCATTGTGTTGGAAAACAACAGGGTTATGCTACCGAAATCACCAACAAAAGACACACAAGATAGACACCAGATAACACGGAACAGTCATCATTCTCATGCTGTCTAAAATACGCTAGACAATTCAGGAACCATACATTTCACAAGTTCATGTGAGATGCATCATTCCTAATGGGTGACACATAGGTTCTCTACATGTCCTACACAT
>JBNLCD010000958.1:0-505 GCA_050303635.1 Anaerolineae bacterium | reverse complement strand
CATGCACCACCTCGTCATGTGAGAGCGACAGCACAAAGTTTTCGCTAAAGGCGTACATCAGCGAAAACGTTAGCTTGTGGTGGTCCCAGCGCCGGTACACCGGGTTGAGGCTGATGTATTCGAGCGTATCGTGCATCCAGCCCATATTCCACTTAAGGCTAAAACCTAAACCACCCATGTACGTTGGTCTGGATACCATTGGCCAGGCTGTTGACTCTTCGGCAACGGTTAATACGCCGGGATAGTTTCCGTGCACAGATTCGTTCATTTTGCGTAGAAAGCTGATTGCACCCAAATTTTCGCGGCCACCATACTCATTGGGAACCCACTGCCCTTCCTCGCGCGAATAATCCAGATACAACATAGACGCTACGGCATCAACCCGCAGACCATCAAAGTGGTATTTATCAATCCAGAAAATTGCGTTTGAAATAAGGAAGGTGCGAACCTCATTCCTGTCGTAATTAAAAATCAGCGTGCCCCAGTCTTGATGTTCGCCCTGGCG
>JBNLCD010000957.1:0-507 GCA_050303635.1 Anaerolineae bacterium | reverse complement strand
GAAACCAGTCAGAATCCCAGATATGCCCGGTTTACTAGGGAGTTTTGGTTTGTGGATAAATTTTCAAGAATTTGCACTTTACCAACTCACCTAATGCATCCCCCTTGATAGTACGGAGTTACTAGGACTCAACTAAATATACAATCCTTAATTCTATGGAATCTTCATGACTTTTCACTTTTTATTCATTATAGCCCATATAGAAATTAATTTCATCGTTTGTATTGACTTTTTCAATATCGTGCACTACAAAACTCTCAACACAAGGTTAGATCTCTAATTGTTGGTCATCAATCCTCCAAAACCCACAAGGAGGCCTAGATGCACTTTCATATACCCATTTACAATCAATCACGTTTACCCTTTTCTTAGGTGACACAAGATGACATGTATTGTTGCTCTTCAAGGCCTTAAACTCTGAATCCATCACTTTCATCCAATGTCAGCTGCTCAGTGCTTCTTCCAGAGAGGATGACTCTCCTGTAGTGCTAAAGAAACTATATCAAA
>JBNLCD010000956.1:0-508 GCA_050303635.1 Anaerolineae bacterium | reverse complement strand
AGAAAATTTGAAAGCTATTCGTGAAGCTGGGATTGAGGAAGTACAAGTGAAACCCTTCATTACAGACGAAATTGTTTATATGTCGGCTGATGAAGAGGATGCTTACACCATTGCGCAAGCAAATGCTATCAGAGATAAACGCGGACAGTTAATTGAAAAACGTGTGTCATCTCGTCGTAACCAACAGTTCCGCTTTACATCAGTACAGCGTGTTGATTACATTGACGTAGCGCCACGTCAAATTGTGGGGATTTCTGCGGCATTGATTCCATTCTTGGAACATGATGATGCTAACCGTGCTTTGATGGGCTCGAATATGCAGCGGCAGGCGGTTCCCCTTCTGACTTGTCAAGCGCCGGTCGTAGCCACCGGCGTAGAACGGGCCGTGGCTGAGAACTCCGGAATGGTCATTAAGGCTTCCAAGACCGACCGCGTATCTTACGTCGATGCTGATGCAATTATCATGGAAGACGGTGAGCGCCACCAGCTCCGCAAGTTTGCGGGGCTT
>JBNLCD010000955.1:0-509 GCA_050303635.1 Anaerolineae bacterium | reverse complement strand
ACCGTTCACGTTGCTGACTTGCCGTGACACATTCCAGCACCATGACCTCGGCCGCGATACCACCCGTTAATTTTCGCGCTGATTGTAATACGTGTTGCGTGTTCATTTGATGAACAATCGCTTGTAATTGGGTGGTGGTAGGCGTTAGCGGCACAAGGTTCTCCAGATTGCGCTGATGAAAGGACTTTTTCCAAGCTTTTGTAAAAGCTTGACCAAAACTTCTATATTGATATAAGTTGTCTTGCCAAATCTAAAACTCACATAATATTGAGTTTTTTGGTCTTACCTTTTTTGCAAAAAAGGTAAGCAATCATTTTTTAAGAACTTTCTTCCGTCATTTCCTCAGATTCAGCTTCCGCCGCGAAAATTTCCGTCAGAAAAGTGTCCACCGCTTCAATGGCGAGACCGCCGGGTTCACTGGTTGGGTCAGTGAAAAAATGCCCCACGTCTTCTAAAATAACAACGGTGTTCGGAACGTCGGCTTCATCAAGTAGAGCGGCAAAATTTTC
>JBNLCD010000954.1:0-512 GCA_050303635.1 Anaerolineae bacterium | reverse complement strand
GCTTAAATCGTGCATTTCATTTCGACTTAGGTTCTGTTTGCAATGTCAAGCAAGAAGGTTCGAGCATGAGCTTTTGGGGTCAACATTCATGATGCTCAAGACTAACTTCTTCCTTTCTTTAGCAAAGGCAAGCACCGGTGCATATCACCACCTCTAAGGATTTTACTTTATAATTGTCCTTAAGTTATTATTTGAATTGTGCATTTATGTTATAGGAGTTGAATGAAACCCTAGAATATAGTATACCTTTGTATATCACATTGATCCTATCATGGGGAAAATCCGTTAGTAATGCTATGCTTAGTGGATAGAACTCTGGTAGAAGTCGAGTGGCAGACTCTACTCGCGATATTTACGGCTTTTTATACCCTGGATCGAGACTGGAATGGTTTGAGAAAAATAATTAGTTGATGGAATGGTTTAATATGAGACCAGGCGGGCAATTAGGGCAATTCAGATCTCCAAAGTGGTAGCCCCCGCCTGTGTCGGTTAAGGCCCGTGTCAGTTGAGCC
>JBNLCD010000953.1:0-514 GCA_050303635.1 Anaerolineae bacterium | reverse complement strand
TTTGCCTCGTGCTATCTTCTGCATCTACTATGACGCCACTATTTTGACACTGACTCCTACTGTCCTTTACCTTGGTATAGAATGTGGACCCATTTATGTCATACACTTGCCATAATTTAACCGAGCTGTGTAGACCAGAAGCCAACAAATGAATAATCTTTTCTTCTTTTGATATGCCAACAGGAAGGTTATAGAAAACACATGTTTTTGCATAATAATTGGTAATGTAACTTCATGTTTTTCAATATTTTAGTCAAATAAATGTTGTGTCAAAATTTGAGATGCATACGAGTTCAAAAGTGGTTATGATGTATTGAAATCTCAAAGATTGACTTGAGTTATATATATGAAACTTTAAGAGAGATGTGTCCAACTGTGAATCATGTCTGAACGTTTTATACTAAAACTATCTAATTTTTTTGTGTCAATATTATGAAAAATATATGTTTTCATATCATTTTGTAAAAAAGTTTGACCAAATTTTGATATTATTGTTATTATGATGTGGTAATTT
>JBNLCD010000952.1:0-514 GCA_050303635.1 Anaerolineae bacterium | reverse complement strand
TCCTTCGGCGGCAAACTTTACGGCCGTTGCCCGGCCAATGCCTGCTGCGCCACCCGTAATGACACAAACCTTGTCTTGAAATCGCATGAAGTTCAGCTCCTATTTGTAAAAATTGTAGGAGTGGGAGTGTAGCATAGGGGAGTTGCAAAATAGGAACAAGTTACAGGTGGCAAGTTGCAGGTTGCAAGTGTGTCTGGCGATGAAGCAAACTTGCCACTTGCCACTTCTTACCTGCCACAGGCACCATCTGCTACTTGCAAACTCCCTCGCATGCTCTATAATTTGCCCTTGTTCGGGGCATGGCGCAGTTTGGTAGCGCGCTTCGTTCGGGTCGAAGAGGTCGTCGGTTCAAATCCGGCTGCCCCGACAAAGGTACGTTGGCACGTACTCAACGGTACTCAACCGACTGGAGTTTCAGGTTTGGTATTCAGTTGGTAAGGTACCGTTGGCAATAAGCCGCTTTTACTTTGGACGGTGGAAGCGGCTTTTTTGTTATCTTCTTTGTTCCAGATAT
>JBNLCD010000951.1:0-516 GCA_050303635.1 Anaerolineae bacterium | reverse complement strand
GCTCCATGAACCGGTCCTTAGATTTGGGTATGACATCGACCACGGGCTTTCGGAATCCACCGGACAAAGCCCCGAACTGTCGGAATCAACCGAACGTGGATCCAAACCCGTCATGCCAAATTCCTATTCTTCACACTAATAGGGAACAATAATGACTAACAGGGTGACAATAGATAAAAGGTAAATATACAGCTACCCAAACCCAGACCAGATCATGCAGGGCTAAGCAGTTCTACAAACCCAAGGACAAACCATTCTACTCTATGGGATTCTCAAGGAAAAGACAATCAATTCTAGTAGGCCTAGCAAAAGGTTTGCGCAGCGCTTGCTCCTAACATGCAGTTCTACTTCTACAGAATAGACAGGAAAGTAATGGGCACAAAATGGTTAAGGGCACTTGCCTTGCTGCTCTGCAAAGAAGAACTGGGACTCCTCGAAGGCTTGGTCCTGGAAGTCCTCAAAGAACGGCTTCGGTACAGTGTTACCTAACGCGAAGCAAACACAAGCAATCAATCA
>JBNLCD010000950.1:0-517 GCA_050303635.1 Anaerolineae bacterium | reverse complement strand
GTCGTTAAGCCAATCATTGCCATGAAATCTACACTCACCAAGTTGTTACAACTTCCTCCATCAATGATGGTGCATACACGGCAGTCCTTGATGACGAAGAAAATCTGGAATAAGTTGTGGCGTTGAAGCTTCTCTGAAGTGTCCACTTGAGCACTCAAAACCCGCTGCACCACATAGGTTTTGGTGTTGTACTCCTCCGTATGCTCACTCCCAAAGACCTCGGCATCATCATCGTTAAGGTCACCTGCATTGTTAGTTTGAAGTGCAAAATCATCTTCAACATCACTAGCACTTACATAACCTCCATCATCAGTGGCAATGTAGGATTTCTTGCTGGGACAATCGTGCTGGAAGTGGCCTACTCCATGACAACGGTGGCACTTTATATCGGAGGTATGACCGGTGGATGTGGTTGACGACGAAGACGGTTTTCCTGCTGCACGAGGTGCTGGTGGTGTCGTCTCCGAAGCACGAGGTGCTGGTGGTGGTGTTGTCGATGTAGAAGGCGCACGTGACG
>JBNLCD010000949.1:0-518 GCA_050303635.1 Anaerolineae bacterium | reverse complement strand
CGTTCTTCATCCAAAATAAAGGGCCGATCATAAGGATCGACATCACTGGTAATCAGTTGTGCTGAATCCGCATCGGTGCGAGCAATAACCAAAGTGGGTACACCCATCACGTCGGCGGCAAGGCGAGCAGAGACCAATTTTTGTACAAATTCACGGGTAGGAACAAGTACCTTACCACCCATGTGTCCACATTTTTTAGCAGAAGAAAGTTGGTCTTCAAAGTGAACACCAGCAACACCGGCTTCAATCATCGCTTTCATCAATTCGTAAGCGTTGAGGTTGCCACCAAAGCCAGATTCGGCATCGGCAACGATGGGTGCATACCAATAGGTCCCATTTTTCTCTTCCATGTGGAAAATTTGGTCAGCACGTTGCAAAGCATTGTTGATCCGTTTGGCGAGCATGGGTGCACTATTGGAAGGATATAAACTTTGGTCAGGATAAGTGTTACCAATCAAGTTCGCATCGGCAGCAACTTGCCAACCGCTGAGATAGATTGCTTTCAAACCAGCCTCTAC
>JBNLCD010000948.1:0-519 GCA_050303635.1 Anaerolineae bacterium | reverse complement strand
CCGGGCAATCACATCATCAAACTTAGGTGGCAAATCGGCCGTGGTTACAGACGGGATGGGGTCATACAAATGTTTATAAATAAGTGCAGACGTGCTGGAAGCAGTAAACGGCGCTTGCCCGGTCAACATTTCATAGATGACAATGCCCATCTGGTAAATATCGGTGCGCTGGTCGAGCGGCTCATCATTGATTTGCTCGGGAGAGGTGTATTTAGGCGTGGCAAACTGGAGTGTACTCTGATTGCCTTCAACGAGATGAGCAATGCCAAAGTCAGCCAGATAGGCAGCGCAATCATCATCAAAAAGAATATTGGCCGGTTTAATGTCGCGGTGCAAAATGTTGAGGCGATGGGCACGGGTGAGGGCATCGGCAATGTCTAAGGCAATGGCCAGTGCTTCTTCGAGGGTAAGCGGCGGATCTGTTTGCAAGCATTGTTGCAAATCCCCTCCGCCGTAATAGCTCATGATCAGATAGTAACGGCCGTTTCGTTCTTCCGTCGCCAATAGTTCCACAATATT
>JBNLCD010000947.1:0-520 GCA_050303635.1 Anaerolineae bacterium | reverse complement strand
GCATCGCTGGCGCACAGCAGAGTACGAGTTCTTTAGCTGCGCGCACCTCATCCAGCCGCTTGACTGGCGTGACATGAGGGGCACCGTGCAGCAGTTCGGGATCGTCCTTGGCTTCCTGCGCGATCTTCTTCATCGCATCAATGAACTGATCGAGCGCCTCTTTGGTCTCGGTCTCAGTAGGTTCAATGAGCAATGCTTCCGGCACAATCAGCGGGAAGTAGTTTGTCGGCGGATGATAGCCATAATCCATCAACCGCTTGGAGATGTCGAGCGCATGGATACCTTCGGCATCTTCAAAGTGGCCTTCTATGACAAACTCATGTCCACAATGACGCGGATACGGTGCTTTATAGGTCGATTTGAGCTTCGACAGCACATAGTTTGCATTCAGAACCGCATGACGTGTTACTTCGCGGATGCCCTCAGCACCATAGGCGCGGATATAGGCATAAGCCCGTATGTGCATCCCGAAGTTGCCATGAAATGCCTTAAGCTTCCCGATGGATTTTTCCGGCGTTAC
>JBNLCD010000946.1:0-524 GCA_050303635.1 Anaerolineae bacterium | reverse complement strand
GGTTATGCGGCGGAGAACCATTCAACGGTTATTGTATCATATTCCCCGCCAGCGCTGCGGCGCTTCATTCTGTCAACCGGGGCGAGTTGTCTATTGACCCCATTCCCTCGGACCGCTATAATTGCGCCTCAATTGAATATCAATTGGAGAGGTAGCATAGTCTGGCCTAATGCGCGCGCCTGGAGAGCGCGTGAGCGGTAACTCCGCTCCGTGGGTTCAAATCCCACCCTCTCCGCCAGCAGAATGAAGCGGCAGAACCCCATCAGGTCTGCCGTTTTTATTTCACAGGATGAACCTACATGCTGACTGTTGAATTCGCCCGCACGCTCTATGATGACAGCGATCCGGTCCACGATTTCGATCACATTTTGCGCGTGCTGGCACTGGCACGGCGCATTGGTCCCGCCGAAGGAGCCAATATGGCAATCGTGGAAACGGCGGTGCTGCTGCATGATATTGATCGCGCACCGGGCGTTGCGGACGACACCATCGATTTGCCGAAAACTGATGACCACGCCCTACTC
>JBNLCD010000945.1:0-523 GCA_050303635.1 Anaerolineae bacterium | reverse complement strand
GTGCTGCCGTCCTTTGTTTTGCGGTGGAGCTTGCACGGATGTATTTCGTGCAAAAGTCTGGCATTAGTATAAAAATTTGAACTGGATTCTAAATTACAAAATCATTCAACGAAATATTGAATCCACCAAGATAGCAAATAATCTATGCAATGATGTGAGATTTTAAAATATCTTATATTTATGTAAATTCACATATTAATTTTAAATTAAGTAAAAGATAGTTAAATTTAAAATAACAATATTGTTGCACTTCTTTGCTGATTACATGATACTAACAGTAAAAAATATCTAAAGATAAATAAGAAATAGGATCATGAAATAATATAATAAATCTAATTATATTATTTCGGTTCAAAAGGTGTTCACAACTTATAATGTAGCTCGCATGTCCATAACTCCGGATCCGTTGTAAATATAAATATATTTAAATATATAGTGAATTAAATTAATTTTAAAAATATTTAAAACATATACAAATGAGATCTTATTTTTTTATCTCATCGTGTAGAACACAATGATAAAA
>JBNLCD010000944.1:0-526 GCA_050303635.1 Anaerolineae bacterium | reverse complement strand
CCTTTGTCAGCGGCTTTTTGGGCGAAGCTTGTCTTCAATTCATTCAGTGTCTCGGATAGTGAGATGTGTTGCAGGTCAAGTTCCAAACGGCCCGCATCGATTTTACTCAGGTCAAGAATATCGTTGATCAGGTTGAGCAGATGCTCGCCGCTGTGCATGATCGTCTGCAAATGTTCGGCCTGTGTCGGCCCCAACTGGGTATCCCGGGCTAGCAACTGCGCGTAGCCCAGAATCGCATTGAGCGGGGTGCGCAATTCGTGGCTCATGTTCGCTAGGAATTTGTCTTTGGCCCGGTTGGCTTTTTCCGCCTGTTCCCGCAGTAACTCGGCTTCATCCAGGGCAGCGGCTAACTCCTGACCGCGTTTCTCCAATTCTTCATTGGATTTTTCCAGTGCATCCTGGGCGTTTTTGATTTCGGTGATGTCCACATGCACGCCGACCGCGACGATCACATTACCGTCGTCATCAAAGGCCGGTTGGGTGACGGTTTCGAACAAGCGCAGGCCGTCTTTGGTGGGGAAGAAGC
>JBNLCD010000943.1:0-526 GCA_050303635.1 Anaerolineae bacterium | reverse complement strand
AACACATGGTGAGATAGATGATGCATTACTCAAAGTGAACACAGGAGGAGTTGGAGATGACAATTCTCATGATCAGGATGATGGTGTATTTGATGGAGACGATCATGGCATTGATGATGATGATGATTTCGATTTTGAAGAGTTATTGCGTCACGTCGAACCACATGTGTTAAATTCTATGGGGACTGATAGAGGACTGGACAATATGGAAATATTGGAGAAATCATCGAGAGAACCTTTGTACGATGAATCAAATGGTTGTGGTAAGGAGTTTACTCAGTTGCGTGTCGTGCTAGAACTTCTAAAATTGAAGGCCAGTCATGGATGGTCCGACAATAGTTTCTCAGAACTTTTGAGTCTTCTAGCAAAATTACTTCCAAAGTCCAACACATTGCCCACAAGCACTTACAGAGCGAAGAAGCTTATATGTCCGTTGTCCTTAGGTGTGGACAAAATACACGCATGTCCCAATCATTGTATTTTGTACCGCAAAGAGCATGAGTTCAAAATGAAGTGTCCGGTATGT
>JBNLCD010000942.1:0-528 GCA_050303635.1 Anaerolineae bacterium | reverse complement strand
GAACATGGCCGGAAAAAGCTCCTTTTTACGCACAGTGGGCATTAATTTGGTGTTGGCCTATGCGGGTGGCGTGGTTGTGGCTCAATCTTTTTCAACTTCATTTTTCCGTTTGTTTGCTTCAATTCGAGTCCAAGACTCTTTAACGGATGGATATTCTTTCTTTTATGCAGAGGTGCGTCGTTTGGCGCAATTGTTGGCGGCGTTACAAGCTGAAGAAGAACGGCCGTTATTCTTTTTGATTGATGAGATTTTCCGGGGCACCAATAATCGCGAACGATTGTTGGGCAGTCAGGCTTATATTGCTGAGGTGGCCCAAGGTCAGGGTGTTGGCATCGTAGCCACTCACGATTTGGAATTGGTGCATCTTGCCGACGAACGCTCGACGATTCGTAATTATCATTTTAGAGATGGTGTGGAAAACGGCCGTATGGTATTTGACTACAAATTGCATCAAGGTCCTTGCCCGACAACGAACGCCCTTAAAATCATGAAGCTTGCAGGATTGCCTATAAGCGAAGAACTTAGTTA
>JBNLCD010000941.1:0-533 GCA_050303635.1 Anaerolineae bacterium | reverse complement strand
TCCAAGCAGGCGCCATCATTTTTGAAGAAGCGGGTTGTTCAAGTTGTCATGTTTCAACATTGGTAACGGGCACCCATCCGACCGTACCAGCCCTATCCAATCAAGTCATTCACCCGTACACCGATTTGCTTTTGCATGATATGGGTGAGGATTTGGCCGATGGTCGTCCGCATGGTTTGGCAACTGGCAGTGAATGGCGGACGCCGCCCTTGTGGGGGATTGGCATGTTCGAAACTGTGAATGGTCACACCACCTATATGCATGATGGACGCGCCCGCAATTTGAGCGAAGCTATTATCTGGCATGGTGGTGAAGGTGAAGCCTCGCGCGACTATTTCTTAGCATTGTCCGCTGATGAACGGGCGGCCTTAATTGCTTTCTTAGAATCGCTGTAAATTTGAAAAAAGGGATGGGTGAGTCTTTCTAAAACTCATACATAGCGCAAACTGCTTGGCGGAAGAGATCAGTCTCCTCCGCCTTTTTTACAGAGAAAAATTTTTAATGTGAATTGCGGTTAAAAGACGGCGGGGGAG
>JBNLCD010000940.1:0-535 GCA_050303635.1 Anaerolineae bacterium | reverse complement strand
CTGAGCGAATGACCATGCCACTTCCCACTCTTTCGAGCAAGTCACACTTCCCACAACATCCCTAATTAGTAAGCAAGTCATTCCATACCGGACCCATGGTAGCACATATTGTTCTGGGGTGTCTACTCCAAAGATTTGGTCCTTACTAGATTTGAGCATGACTAACCACAAACCATGAAGATTGTAACCTTCCCCACTATATCACGACCTTGCTCAAACCTCGGCATCTATCTACGACCAAAACACCACCATCATCCTACAGGATGAAAGACTACGAGTCAATTCACATCTCGCAGGATGGAAGACCAGAGCTACGCATAGGTCGTTATCTCACAAGATAACAGGACACATGACAACTCAACATCTCGCAAGATGGAAAACTACAACAACTCGTTATCTTGCAAGATAACAAACCACAAGTTATCTCAACACCTCCCAAGATGGAAGACTTCAACAAGGACTGAACATAACTTGTTATCTCGCAAGATAACATACTACAAGTCGGCTCTACATCTCTCAAGATGGATGACTTGAA
>JBNLCD010000939.1:0-535 GCA_050303635.1 Anaerolineae bacterium | reverse complement strand
CGGGTGACGTCATGTGCGGTCTGCACCGTGCACGTGGAGACGAGGAGCGCGGATTTCTTGGTTGAGGCTTAAAACCAAGGTCGACGGTTTGTGAGTGGTTTCGCCTCAAAATCAATCGGACGGTTTCTAGCGGTTTGGCCTCAAAACCTGCTGTGACGGTTTTTGCTGGTTTGGCCTCAAAACCCGTGGTGAAGGTTTCTCATCGGTTTGCATCTCAAAACCGATGGCGATAGTTTGTGAGTGGTTTGGCCTCAAACTTGATCATTCTTCTATCTACGCACAGTCTTGTCCACTCCTTGTGAAGCATGTGTTTCTCTCAAGGGTAAGCTTCTCCATGCTACCAAAGAGAACACCGAGCTTCAGCAGGAGGTTGCCTATTTGACTGCACGTCTTGAGAAAATTGCTTTGAGTGAGAAGATGATTGAGGAGGATTTGAGCCGGGTTGAGGAGAGTGCAACCAAGTCCACATACAGATTGGGTGTTGGGTTTGAGAGATGTGAGGATAAGGGTGAGAAGAGTGCTCTCAAGTTTATTC
>JBNLCD010000938.1:0-536 GCA_050303635.1 Anaerolineae bacterium | reverse complement strand
GGGAAGATAAGTTCGTTAAAGACACGGCCGTATCCCTGATCACCAATATAAGGCATCATGGGTACATTTAATGTATACCCATTGCCGCCATTGAGCCCCGTTTCTTTCAATGCACCTGTTCCCGGATAAAACATGCGGGGGATGAACAGATGTGTTGACATAAACATAACAGAATCATCCTGGTAAAAGATATCCTGCGTGCCATTGCCATGATGGACATCAAAATCAACGATCAAAACGCGCTCAATATCGGGGTGTGTTTGCGCATACCGTGCGGCAATAGCGACATTGTTAAACAGGCAAAAACCACTAATGGTCGCATACTCGGCGTGGTGCCCTGGCGGACGCACAAGGGCGAAACCGTTGTCAATCTCTCCAGCCAGTATGGCAGATACGGCCGTAATCGCCGACCCTGCTGCCAACCGTGCCAAATCATAACTTGCAGCCGTCGCGTAAGTGTCTCCCAAATCCAGCGTCCCGCCACCGCGTTGTGATGTTTGACGCACATGCTCAATCAAGCCATCATCGTGAACTTG
>JBNLCD010000937.1:0-539 GCA_050303635.1 Anaerolineae bacterium | reverse complement strand
CGACCAAGTTTGAAAATCTTGATTTGCTGACCATACAATTTCAACACGCTATGTTTGGGGTCAGGTAAGCCGATAAATGGCAAGTCGTTTTCCTTGAAGTATTTTGAAAACTTATTCGCATCTTCAGGACCTACCACGATAACGGCCGTTTCCCGTTCCTGAAATTTCTCATAATCCCGGCGCAACTGCGCCATATGCGCGCGGCAGTACGGTCAGGTAAAACCGCGATTAAACACCAGCAACACATTATGTTCGCCTTTGAAATCTGACAGTGAAACTGAATCACCCTGGTAAGCAGCCAGTGTAAAATCAGGTGCCTGTTTATCAATTTGTACTCGAGTCATTTCCTATTTCTCCATGAGGTAATCGGCAAGAATTTTTCGGAATTAGATAACACGCAATATTGCCGATTCCTTGAAGGAAACCACAGATTCATACGTCTCTGATTTCTGAAAACTTTCTGCGGTTTACCCAAACAACAGTCTATTTACAAATTTTTCCTTTGCCATTAGTATCTTACTGTAGAAACCGTATTCCAA
>JBNLCD010000936.1:0-543 GCA_050303635.1 Anaerolineae bacterium | reverse complement strand
CAGCCACATTTTGTCACGCTTTCAGCCAACGACGCAACTCTCTAATTAACAATTGATAATTAACTATTCACAATTAATTATTAATTGGCTTACTACTCCTGATCGAAGCTTTTATTTATTCAGTTTTCAAAGAAAAACCGAGTTTTAGTGAAAACTCGGCTCTCTTGGTGGACCTGAGGGGATTTGAACCCCTGACCTCTACAGTGCGATTGTAGCGCTCTCCCAGCTGAGCTACAGGCCCAAAGCGAGAGGAATGTTAGCTTACCAAAAGGATGTTGTCAAGCAGGTTGCCATGATTTTAACGGCCGTTATACTTCGTAAAGAACCATGTAAGTAGACCTGTCAGGTTTGCTCGTGAGGCAATTAACTTCTTGAGAAAAACCTGATAGGTCTGATAAAGACTAGGAGAGAATCATGGAGAAAAAATACACCATTACTTTAGAATACTGCGTACCTTGAAACTACGCGGCCAGAGCCGTCCGTGTGGCGGATGACATTCTGAGCAATTACCAGCACATCATTAAGGAATTTACGTTTATTACT
>JBNLCD010000935.1:0-544 GCA_050303635.1 Anaerolineae bacterium | reverse complement strand
CAGCGTTGGGGTGTTTTTGCCGCCGGTGCGCTGATCGGCGCGCTGCCGATCATGATTATTTACCTGCTGCTGCAAGACCAGATTGTGGGCGGGTTGACTGTAGGCGCTGTCAAGGAGTAAACAATGAAATCTCGGCGAGTTATTTGGATTGCTGGCCTTCTTTTTGGGCTGGCATTCCTTTTTTCTGGCGGCTGCCAATCCCAACCAGTGTCATCACCTGAACCCACTTCGGTGCCAACTTCCGAACCGACAACGGAACCCACATCTGAATTGATAACAGAACCCACGCCTGAGCCTACACTTGAGCCGACGCTTGAACCAACGCCTGAACAAGAATTACCACCTTTGCCTGCGGCCGCTTTTTATTTCGGTGTCGATTTATCCTACGTCAATGAAATGGATGATTGCGGTGCGGTCTACCGGGAAAATGGCGAACCTCGCGATGCTTTTGAGCTGTTTAGCGAACACGGCGCCAATCTGGTGCGCGCCCGGCTGTGGCACAATCCCGGCTGGACCGATTACAGTACCCTGGCAGATGTCACCC
>JBNLCD010000934.1:0-547 GCA_050303635.1 Anaerolineae bacterium | reverse complement strand
CAATACATTGCTTCTTTGTAGTGTCTTAATACATTTTCTTGGTACGGTCTTTGCATGTAGGATGCAATCCATGAATAGTGACAAATTGAGAGATAAGAGCACGATTGGGATCCTTAACCCGACACATGTCAATCAGGCAAGCCACACCGTCATCTTGAACAAGAATTCTGAGATGTATAGGAACATGAGTCAACAAGACTTCAATAAACAAGTTAAGGAGCAGACCGGTAAAACGAAGTCGAAGGTAGCGTTGTACATAGCTAGGGCAATACAAGCTTTTGTGAAAGATGGCAAGACTCTCATAAAGATTCCATACTTTTTTAAGTAAGTTTGACTTACTCTCAGTTTATCAATTTCATTGAAATATAACTGTTTATTTTGAACTTAACAAAATAACTTTAATCATGAAGCCGATATTATGTTGTCTGGTATGTATACCCAAGCAATGGGACAACAATAGTTTTGGACTCCGTGAACACGCCGAAGGATCAATTCAAGGATTTCGTCCAAATTTTACAAAAGTAAGTTGTTTATATACACTTATAGG
>JBNLCD010000933.1:0-548 GCA_050303635.1 Anaerolineae bacterium | reverse complement strand
TGGGCCAAGCCGCTGGGCCGCGACGTCATTTTGACCTACGTGGGTAAGTGGGCCGCCAGCCCAGTGAGCCATGGCCTGCGGGCTGAAAGCTGGCCCAACAGCCAGATTTTATTTTAAAATCCTTTTCCAAATTATTTAATTAACAGAAATGGATCCAAACTTTGAAATGAAGTAGAAATTTGTAGAAAGCTCAGAAAAATGCAAAATAAATTTCTTTAGAATCCTCTTGAGCAGACCTATGCAGTAGGCTTGAACAAATCTTTATTTGTGCATTATATCTTTGCATAAAATTCCATGAATTCAAATTTTTAAATAATTATTTACAACAATCCATGCATGTTCATACATTGAATATTGGCATGCATATTCATATCGTACTCCTTAGATTGTATAAAATGTCTTATATTTATTTACTACTCAGAATAATTATTATATTTTAATTTCTGTTTTCATAGTAAATCAAATATGCTTAGAAAAATATTAATTCTTGGTAGGAGGCTTCCTTGCGCTGTATAGAACCTGCATAAAATCATAGAACCATGTTATTA
>JBNLCD010000932.1:0-554 GCA_050303635.1 Anaerolineae bacterium | reverse complement strand
AAGCTAAGAACTTGGAGAAGGATTCAGAAAATTTAAGGTTGCTTGTGAGCTTATGGGATGAAGGAGGAGGCTCCCCTTGGCAACCCTTTTATAGGGGAGCTAAGGAGTGGCTGGCCGGTACTGCCCCCTAAACTTTGTCCCAAAGGTGTGGTGGTTGATCTAAAGAGGGAGACAGTGGAGGGGAAAGGAGGAAAGGAGGGAGAAGGTGGCCGACCAGCCATGCTTGGCCTCCACTCAATCCCTACTTTCATCCTCCACTTCATCTTGCTCCTATCATGCTCACTCCACTGACCAAAAGCATCAAAAGCAAAGCAAATTCCTTTCATCCTTTTCCAAAGTTCTTTTTATTTATTTTTGAAATTTTTAGATTTTATATTATGCAATGATGAAATAAACATGCTGTGGAAAAGGAGTAAATAAAAATGGTGGATGAAAGGGGGAGAGATAAAAATCAAATATGCAAATGGTGGAAGAAGGGCAGAAAATGAAATGCGAGATAACTACCGGTTTATTCTCCCGGTGAGAGCGTCACATTTTAGGTCTGCGAGCAAGAC
>JBNLCD010000931.1:0-557 GCA_050303635.1 Anaerolineae bacterium | reverse complement strand
AAATGTTCCACAAGATTCTGGACAAAGTAGAAGCTGGCGACAATGCTGGTATTCTGCTGCGTGGTGTGGCTCGTGACGAGATCGAACGTGGTCAGGTGTTGGCCAAACCAGGCAGCATCACCCCACACACCAAGTTCATGAGTGAGGTTTACGTCCTGCGCAAAGACGAAGGTGGTCGTCACAAGGCATTCTTCCCTGGCTACCGCCCACAGTTTTACATCCGCACCATGGATGTGACCGGTGCTATCACCTTGCCCGAGGGCGTGGAAATGGTTATGCCTGGTGATAATGTGAACCTGGAAGTGGAATTGATCATCCCAGTGGCATTGGAACAAGGTAGCAAGTTTGCTATCCGCGAAGGTGGTTTGACTGTCGGTGCCGGCATCATCACCCAAATTCTTGAATAAGTCTAAAATCAAAAATATTTTGCAGGGGTACATTTTCCGTACCCCTGCATTAGGTTAGTTATCATGGCAAAAAAAGCAATCCGTACTCACCTTACTTTAGCTTGTACCGAGTGTAAAGAACGCAATTATCTCACAGAGAAAAATCGGCGT
>JBNLCD010000930.1:0-558 GCA_050303635.1 Anaerolineae bacterium | reverse complement strand
AACAATATAAGAGGGGCTACTAGATCCATAAAATTACGATAACTAAACACCTAAAACAAACATGTACATTATGCAAAAAAGTTTATGAAAACCTAGATTAACTTTATCATTTAACATAGCTTGAAATACACACCTAAACAACAACAAAACTTAGCCAGTGACATGGATTTACCTTCTAGAAGCAAACCCTCCAAGAAAAATGAAATCAAAATCCCCCCCCCCTCTTTTTTCAATTTTTCCTGGCCACCGTACGAACAGAGTCGCGAACTCACTATGCACTTTGCTCAGGGGAAGATGATGGCACTATATATATAAAGATCACAGTCACAACAGGCGTGGATGATGCCACTATGCTCATTGCTTGTGAGGATCACAGTAGCAATGGGCCGATGCCGTCAGCCCGCCCATTGCTACTGAGGATCACCTCAACCGCACTCAAAACTTTAGTCCCACCTCGCCTACTATACTTCATGTCGACCACCTTATAAACCCACATCAGTATGACCTTGTCGGAGATGTCTAATAGGTTCCTTCTCTACCCTTCTTCTGGCACTCACA
>JBNLCD010000929.1:0-558 GCA_050303635.1 Anaerolineae bacterium | reverse complement strand
TGGTTCTCTTTTGGAAAGATCGCTCGAAAGCCATCCTTCAGGTAAGCAATCATGGCTTCTTGGAAATGAGACAATATCACCGTGCCTGCTTGTTTCCCAAATAGCGCTTTGAATGCCTGGCGTTGTTCTTCAGCATGCTGAAATAGCGCCAAGCTGAAATCCCAAACGGATTTTTCGGGAGAGGATTCTGAGCGGAAATTTTCGAATACATAAGCTAACTTTTCAAATCCACTTAAAAGCAAATCTTGCTTGTCCTGGAAATGGTAATAAAAAGTCGTCCGCCCAACGTTGGCGCGGTCAATAATATCCTGCACCGTGATCTTTTCATATCCCTTTTCAATGATCAAGTCAATCAGGGCGTTAAGCAAGAACTGCCGTGTTCGTTGAATCTGGCGATTGGGGGAAGTTTTTTTCTTCATATTTATTCCTTTTTTACGAACAAGCCTACCCGCTTTGTTTTATACAGAACATTCTTCTTCGGTTTGATTGTTGACTTACGTTTGTACATCGTGTATAAGCAAGTAGAACACTATGTTCTATATGGAATAGAGTGTACAC
>JBNLCD010000928.1:0-560 GCA_050303635.1 Anaerolineae bacterium | reverse complement strand
GATGCTACACGAGAAGCTTTGGTGCTGCTATGACATGAAGTGGAGGAACAAATGGAGCAATCGCAGTACCGCCACTTCCCAAGCCGCGCCCGAGAAGGAGCTGAAGCTGTGGTGATGCCCGCAGGAGATTGTGACCACATCGGGTGCTTCGTTGACCAAGTGAAGCTGACTCGAGCTTTGGTCTGAGATCTTGATGAGGCCATCAAGGAGGTCAACCTGCTAGGAGAGCATGAAGAGGAGTCAAGCTAGAAGATCACAGAGCTGGAGGCCTTATGCAAGAGGTTCAGGTAAGATGCTCAAAAGCTAAGGGAGGGGAAGACCACTCTAGAAGGAATGATCCAGTCCCGTGACAAGCTGATCCTAGAGATGGCTGAAGAGTATGGACTCAACCGCATGGGAGAGAATGACGATGATGAGGATGGGAATGACGATGATGAATGGAACACCATCACACCCCCAGCATCGGTGTCCGCTACCGTGCCTGAGGAGATCATTGAAGAAGAAGACCGCATGGAGAATGGTCCACAAGAGTTGGATAATTTGGATGACTTGTGTGATCT
>JBNLCD010000927.1:0-560 GCA_050303635.1 Anaerolineae bacterium | reverse complement strand
GAACTCGTTATCCCTCTGCGCGCCTATAATCTCATCATCGGTGCCATCGATTTGCAATCACCACAATTGAATGGGTTTGATGAACGCTCGCGGCGCATCATCAACGTTTTTGCCGAACATGCCGGTCTGGCCCTGGAAACCGTACGACTTTACGATCAGCTGCAACAACATGCCCAGGAATTAGAAACCCAAATCAACGAACGGCGCAAAATTGAGCAGACATTACGGGCACGCAGCAATGAGCTCAATGCCACCAACGCCAAACTAGCCAAAGCAGTCCACACCAAAGATGAATTTTTGGCAAATATGAGCCACGAACTTCGCACACCGCTTAACGCAATCTTAGGCAAGTCAGAAATTTTGCTGGAAGGTATTCATGGACAGCTCACCGAGAAGCAGGCGTCCTCGCTCCAGATCATTGAAAAAAGCGGCCGTCACCTGCTGGAACTGATCAACGATATTTTGGACATGGCGAAAATCGAAGCCGACAAGGTGACGCTGGATGTGCAAACAGTATCTTTGGCGACATTTTGCGAGAGCAGTCTGCAATTTGTGCGGCC
>JBNLCD010000926.1:0-560 GCA_050303635.1 Anaerolineae bacterium | reverse complement strand
TCTATGCAAAAATATCCCGCTGATTTTGCAAGTTTTACCCCACAAACGGTTATTGAAAAATGGGCGGCGGTGCCCGTCCCTTCGCTCGATTCTATTCCCGCTGGTTTGTCAGGGTATACTTTGCGGGGTGGGCAATATGCAGTTTTTCATTATCAGGGTACACCCGCTGAGTTTCCCGCGACATGGCAAGCTATTTTCCACGAGTGGCTACCTGCCTCCGAATATGAACTTGATCAGCGCGAACATTTTGAAATTCTAGGGCGCGATTATCGTCCCGATGATCCCAATGCGCAGGAAGAAATTTGGGTACCCGTTCGCTAAACAGATCGGGCCACGGCATGCCGTGGCCACTTTAAAATAAAGGCTTTCAAGGCTTTTGTAAAAGCTTGACCAAAACTTTTATATAAAGTTATTCACCGCGCAGATCAACAATAATTCGGAGCAAATCTCGGCTAAGGGCGCGTAATTCGTCTTGAGGAATATCTAGAACACCGCTTTCAAATGACATTGCCTTCGATTGTTGCTCTTCAAACGGGACCCCATGCGGCAACGGTACGACA
>JBNLCD010000925.1:0-563 GCA_050303635.1 Anaerolineae bacterium | reverse complement strand
TGCATAGTGACGATTTTCTGTCTCGTATTCGACATGGGCGATTGAAATCGTGATACCACGTTCCTTCTCTTCCGGTGCCTTGTCGATTTCATCAAATGCCGAGAAGTCCGCCCACCCCTTCATCGCCAGCACTTTCGTGATTGCTGCGGTCAGTGTCGTCTTCCCGTGGTCAATGTGACCGATTGTGCCCACGTTCACGTGGGGCTTTGTACGCGAAAATACTTCCTTACCCATGTATCTCAATTCCTCCTAAGATATGCAAGAGCCGCAAACCTTAACTGGTGTCTTACTCACAAGCTGAAAGCCCTCGATGGGATTTGAACCCATGACCTCATTCTTACCAAGAATGCGCTCTACCCCTGAGCTACGAGGGCGTGTTGAAGCTACCTGCTTTGGCTTGTGATGTGTTAACCCAGTTCGTGCATTATGCACTGTGGAGATGGAGGGATTCGAACCCTCGACCCCTGCCTTGCAAAGGCAGTGCTCTCCCGCTGAGCTACATCCCCTATTGTAAATTGTTAATGAAAGTGGGCCCGGAAGGACTCGAACCTTCGAAGCGATAC
>JBNLCD010000924.1:0-564 GCA_050303635.1 Anaerolineae bacterium | reverse complement strand
GACCCTAACTCTGAGAAGAGGACCCCGATAGGTGGGCAGTTTGCCTGGGGCGGGACGCCCTTGAAAAGATATCAAGGGCGCGCAATGGTTGACTCAAGCGGGTCGGAAACTCGCTGAAGAGTGCAAGAGCATAAGTCAGCCTGACGTTATTCAGCATAGCAGTGGATGACGAGACGAAAGTCGGCTCTAGCGAACTTTTGAGCCTCCTTGGTGGGGGCCAAAAATGACAGAAAAGTTACCCCGGGGATAATTGTGTCGTTGCCGGCAAGAGTACATATCGACCCGGCAGCTTGCTACCTCGATGTCGGTTCTTTCCATCCTGGCCGTGCAGCAGCGGCCAAGGGTGAGGTTGTTCGCCTATTAAAGGAGATCGTGAGCTGGGTTTAGACCGTCGTGAGACAGGTCGGTTACTATCTACTAGAGGTGTCTGAAGTCTGAGGGTAAGCTGCTTTTAGTACGAGAGGAACAGAGCAGCGGCGCCACTGGTGTACCGGTTGTCCGACAGGGCATCGCCGGGCAGCTACGCGCTCAGGAATAAGAGCTGAATGCATCTAAGCTCGAACT
>JBNLCD010000923.1:0-560 GCA_050303635.1 Anaerolineae bacterium | reverse complement strand
TTATCTGACCAACGTTGATGGTAATTTTATTGTGATCATATATCATGATGAATAATTTGAATATGATAATAATCATATTTTGAGAGCATGATAATTTTATCATCTGACCAACATTGATGATAATTTTATTGTGATTATGTAATGAATAAGTTGAATATGATAATAATCATATTTTGAGAACATGATAATCTTGTCATATGACCAACATTGATGATGAGATTATTATGATTGAGTTTTTCGCATAAAGAAGTTAGCGATGATGACTATGATATTGAAGTATGTGTATGATTGATTTAACCAACGTTGAGTCAATTTATGCACATTTCATTTGAGATTTATTCAGTTTTATTTGAAATTAAGTCCCTTGATGAAAAATTATCTTGCAGAGCAAGAAAGATCCCTTGATGGGAAATTATCTTGCAAAGCAAGAAAGGTTGCTTGATGAGAAATTATCTAATAGAGCAAGAAAGGTTCCTTGATGAAAAATTATCTTGTAGAGCGAGAGAAGCGTAAGTTTCATTATTTGAAATGAAATCCCTTGATGTGAAATTATCTTGCAG
>JBNLCD010000922.1:0-568 GCA_050303635.1 Anaerolineae bacterium | reverse complement strand
CATCATCAGAATCACTGAGGACGATGATTTTGCCGTCGCCGGGCGGCCCGAGAATGTCGCGGTTGAGGTCACCGAAGAGCTTCCCGGCGAGCTCCTCATCCAGTGAGGTATCAGTGAAGAAATCCTTTTTGCCTGAAGATGAAGCCAGGTCTACCATTGGGACCGGTTCAGAAGGACCGCCTTGCTCGCATGGAGGCAAGCAGAGGCGGCGCGACGAGGTCTCAAGCGGGGACTGTATTGGTGTAGGAGATCCAGACAAGGACGGTGGTGGTGTTGAAGCCTTGCTGGGAGAAGAGGACCCCTCGTTGGAGGGGGAACGAGGACGCTTGAGGTTTTTCTTATCTTCCATTGATCTTAAGCGAAGAGAAAGGAAAACCCTAAGCGCAAGTTACAGATGTGTGAGATGGATAGCGACGCAAGAAGATGAAGATATTTATAGTCCGCGAGGCATCACGGAGCAACAGTAATGGATGGCGTTTCAGAAGTCCAGACGGTCAAGCAAACAGTTCAGCTTTACGGAAAAGGTGCGCGAAGACATGACGGCCGTGCAACGGATGACACGTGTTTG
>JBNLCD010000921.1:0-568 GCA_050303635.1 Anaerolineae bacterium | reverse complement strand
AGATCTCCTCCTCTCCTTGTAGAACATGTGCAAAGCGCGGAACTTCCTCACTAGCAGGGTGATCTCATCACCGGGGATGCTCTCATACTGCTCATCAGAAGCTGCACACAAGGAAGACAAAGCAAACTCCAAAACAGATGAGTCAGCAATGTTGGTGGGGTTAGCCACATGACCACTAGTAAGAGAAGCATCATGGTTAGGATGACCTTTCCTAACCATTCATGAGATTTTAACTTGCTAAACAATTTTTCTATATCTAGGGTAGTAAAATCAGCAAATTCATCTAAAGCAGTAATTTTCATACCCCAAACAGAATCATCAAGAGCATATAGCAGTTGTTTAGCACGTTCATTATCAGAATATGCAAGAGGACCACAAGAACATAAGCTACTCACGATAGACTCAAACCTAGCAAAGCAATCATCAAGAGATTCACCAAGTTTCTGAGAAAAAGTCTGATACTGTCTATTATAAGTGTCCTTATGAGACGACTTAATTTCAGAAGAGCCCTCATATGTGTTGCACAATTTAAGCCACACATCTTGAGCCATTTCCAGGTGAGCTACTC
>JBNLCD010000920.1:0-574 GCA_050303635.1 Anaerolineae bacterium | reverse complement strand
CGTCGCGGCTGCGGCCTGGATTGCGCAAAGGGTCCAGCAATGACTGCTGGGTGACGATGAGCGTGCCCTGGCCATCCACGTCAATCGCCCCCCCTTCCATGACGAGATGGCAGTTGTAACGGCCGTATCCCCTCAGCCCCAGCACCTGACTCGCCAGCCTGTCATCCGCCTTCCAATCCTGGTAAAGACCGCCCCAGGCGTTGAAATCCCAGTCGATGCCGCGCGTTTCGCCCGCGTCGTTGCTGACAAATGTGGGGCCGTTGTCGCGCATCCAGGCATCGTTGTAATCCAGCTCGATCAGTTCTATGGAAGATGGCAGTTGGGCACGGGCAATCGGGTACGCTGCCGCCGAGACGCCCATCCAGACGGGCTCAAATTGGGCAATGGCCGTGGCCACCTCAATGAAGGCAGCCTGGGCGGGACGGCCGTTTTCACGCCAGACATCGGGCCGTTCCGGCCACAGCATCCAGCAACCCGCATGTGGTTCAAATTCACCCTGCATGCGGAAGCCGTCTTCTATGGGGGTCGTGGGGAGTGTGTTTTTCCGCGTCATGCAGGGAGGAGAGGCGAGTGA
>JBNLCD010000919.1:0-576 GCA_050303635.1 Anaerolineae bacterium | reverse complement strand
CGTGTTACGAACTCCCTGATCTCTGTCATTAGCATCTCAATCATGCATTCACTCTGTGGTTAATCGATTCTAGGTAAACTAAAAAGAATTTAATTTAGCTTCTCCATTTCGAATCTTCAAGCAAAGGTTAGGAAATTTTCAAATGTAAATTCCAAACTCCCTTTCATGAGTTGATTGCCATTCAAGCCCAATCAGGAGATCCAGGTTGAATTAATCAAGTGTTGAAGAGTTCGATCAAATTCATCAAATTTCATTCGAATTCAAACACCTAGAACCTTCCCTGATTTTTAATTCAAATTCTAGACCAAATTTTGAAAAGTTCCAATAAGGAAAGTTGTTCCTTATTTAATTTCCTTCACATCCATATTTTACATGGAAATTTTCGAGTTCAGGAAGACATATTTTGGACCGTTTCAAATCTGACTCAGTTTAAAAAAAATCAGATAATTAAAAAACTGCACTATTCCTCATGGGCTTGGCCCGTACTCCTCCCTAGGCCAGCCTAGCAGCCACCTTGCCGTGGCCCACCGCCCGGACCCTACCCTCCCTTGTGTCTGCGCCGACCACGCAGCGCCA
>JBNLCD010000918.1:0-575 GCA_050303635.1 Anaerolineae bacterium | reverse complement strand
ACGACGCTCTTCCGATCTACAACATATAATATATTTACCGAGTAATGTCTTTACAAAAGACTAAGTCGAACACTCTCAAAAGCATTGCAGCGGAAAGACACCATAACTTCACAGGCAATCGATCGGGGGTAATCGCTCGCCTAAAACTCCTCATCAGAGAATCCAAAATCTCCTTCAGCTTCTGAGCAGCAGCTTTGTACAGCAGGATGAAATAGGAAGGTTGAGTACACTTATGGTTGGTACTCAGCAAGTGCAGGAATAAAATGATAATGCAAGGTAACAATAACAAGGTAAATAAGCAGAAAGGCACCAAAAGTTCACTGTCAAATTATTAGAACATATTTACTAGATTACAGTTGTAGGCTAAACTACCCAATTAAGTTGAATTAAAGTATATCACAAAGTATGATCAAAAAGGCACAAATGGCACAAAGGATCACAAGGTTTTGACAAAGAATAGACCAAAACCATACCATAACTAGCCAAACCAACTAATCAAAAGAGGATCCCAGACTGCTTGTAACCGCAAGCTCAGCTATCATGATAGTTCTATACTTTGCAAAGGTTAATGCCCT
>JBNLCD010000917.1:0-580 GCA_050303635.1 Anaerolineae bacterium | reverse complement strand
CTAGAAAAAAAATTCAACTGCCTATAATACATATGGTGGTAATTTTTTTGGACGTGACTAATGGACTACTAGTAGCAAGATAGTACTCCCTCTATCCTCAAATGTTTGTCGCCCTTGATTTTTACATCAACTTTGATCATTCGTCTTATTAAAAAAATAAAGTTTTAAAAAAATCAAATATATACTTAAACTATATTATGTAATAAATTATATTATAGTTAAAATACACAATAATTATAAATTTTGTTTTGAATAAGATGAGTGGTCAAAGTTAATACAAAAAATTAAAGCGGTAATTATTTAGGAATGAAGTATGCACTTTGTATGTGAAATACAATACGTATATAAAATGAAATAGTTTTAAACTGAAGTTTGAACATTTAGGGATGTTTGGTGGAACTTCTCCAAAAGTGATTTTGTGATTGAACTCTTTTGATTCTCTAGGGCAGATTCATCGAATCAGTTAGAAAATTACTCCATAAAATTAGAAGAAGCTATTATTTTTAACTCTATACTCCTTAGTTCATTAGAAAATTGACTTTACCGAACCAATGTAAACACAATCAATCATAGATCTTTT
>JBNLCD010000916.1:0-580 GCA_050303635.1 Anaerolineae bacterium | reverse complement strand
ATGATGATGCGAGCTTCAGCAGCTTCAGCTTTGACTAAGGTTGCATGGCTGGAGCATCCTCATCTCACCCTCCTCCTTTTGACTCCCCTCCTTCGACAAATCTGCAAAATGTTGAAGAAAACAAAGACGAAGACGATGATGATAAGCCTTCTTCCTTGGTTAAGATCAAGCCACAAGTGTTGAATCAAGTTAATATTCAACTTCTTCTTGTTCATATAATTTTCTTGCTTGACTTGACATAGATTCTTCAATATAGAACTATTCATTAATTGGCTATGCATGTTGATCACATAGTTTCATTTGATTCATGATTGTACTTCAAGTGGTGAATCAATGAATACATTTGAACTTTCATTAAAAACCTGTTTATACACTTAACACACGATATTAGATCTTTAATCAAATTGTCATTCAATACACCAAAATTCACTAGGAGCCTAAATGCACTTTCAATGGTATTGAGAGATGAGAGACCAAATCTAATCGGTTTAAGAGATGAGGGACGAAAAGGAAACCAAGACAAGAGTTGAGGGAAAGTTGGACTTAATCCCCATGCATAATAGAATGACTTGAACCAGCT
>JBNLCD010000915.1:0-580 GCA_050303635.1 Anaerolineae bacterium | reverse complement strand
ATGAAGTGTTTACGGCTTATGATGGTGACACGGCCGTGCACGCCTTACGCCGCGAAAATCCACATGTGATTGTTCTCGATTTGATGCTGCCGGACATAGACGGCTGGGATATCACCCGCCTCATTCGCAGGGATGAGCGCCTGAGTAAAACCATCGTCATCATGTTAACTGCTCGCGTTGAAGACAGTGATAAAATCGTTGGTTTAGAAATGGGGGCAGATGATTACATGACCAAACCGTTTAATCCGGCTGAAGTCGTGGCACGGGTGCGGGCACAACTTCGTTTTCGGGAACGCGTAGCTGCCCCAGACGATGGGCCGGGGCAAGCAGAAGTGCTGCAAGTTGGTTCATTGCTGCTGGATGTAGGAAAACGGGAAGTGTTAGTGAGTGGTACGGCCGTGGACCTGACACCTACCGAGTTCAACTTACTGTATACCCTCATGCAAAATCCCGGTTACGTCTTCACACGCAGCGAATTGATCGAGCACGGTCTGGGCCATGAATATGTCGGCATGGATCGTACCCTCGACAGTCACATCAAAAATCTGCGCCGCAAAGTAGAACCCGATCATAAAAACCC
>JBNLCD010000914.1:0-583 GCA_050303635.1 Anaerolineae bacterium | reverse complement strand
AATTATTTAAGACTCAAAGAGTGGTCACAGCTCATAATACGACACATTAGTTTACGTATCCATAACTCTTGGTCTGTTGTAAGTATAAACATATGCAAATATAGAGCAAATTAAGTTGATTTAAAATTTCTTTAAAATATATGCAAGTGAGATCTTGTTTTGTTCATCTCATCATATAGAACACAACGGTGAAAACGGAATTTAAAATGTATTGTAAATATAAATGTATGCAAATATATAGCAAATTAAGGTGATTTAAAAAAGTTGAATACCCCACGCGTTGCTGCAGGACAATTTGTATAGGTTGAACCTAATCAGCTATGTAGAGATATTAACACTTCATTGAAAATTAAAGAAAAAATATTACTGATAACATAAAACATCGAGAGATATTACATAAATAGCTAGGATAAAAGGTGGAGTTAAAAATGCTATAATTTATAGATTATGTAAGATATTTTTATCAAACTTGTAAGCATATGACATCCATATTTGAAGAAAATTATTTTCAATTTCTCTGTAGGTTTTTTTTGGATGATAAGCATGCGTATATATTCATTATATATTTGTATAGCAAATTAAG
>JBNLCD010000913.1:0-583 GCA_050303635.1 Anaerolineae bacterium | reverse complement strand
TTCATCCTAGGCTCGTTTCTCAATATAATGTGAGTTTTGAAAATTAAGCAGGCTATTGAAGTTAACGGGTGCGGCATGCCACACCCCTACAAATTGCGGAATGACCCCAACATTTTCGTAGGGGCGACCCATGGGTCGCCCGTTTTTGTATCCCTGCTATGTTGGCAAAGACCAAATGGTCCTTGCTTGATCAAACCTCACTTTGACATTAGTATTTTTGTAAATTAAGCCACCCAAGTTTAATCGTAACATGAAACATCAGAAACGCATATCACCCAACAAAAAAAGGCTGAGCGACGTGTGCCCAGCCTACACTTATTTAACTTGCAAATTTCCGTCGCGAAGCGCGTTTATCAGCCACCCGGACGGACAAATTTAAGGATATAGCTCAAAATAATCTACATGAGCAGGTACAACCATACTAAAATCTCGTCGATCATAAGTGCAGATTTTTGCAATATTCAAACGTTCACTGAGAGCCATAATGCAACAATCTACAAAATCAAGTTCTGCCGTTAAATACATATTCATGATTTCCCGCGCCCGCTCAATATCTTTGTGTTGAAGAGAAACAAGGGCGGGC
>JBNLCD010000912.1:0-583 GCA_050303635.1 Anaerolineae bacterium | reverse complement strand
GTTTGAAATTTAAATCCCGGTTTTGAATTCCAACAACTGTTGGTATCTCTTAAACATGTGATGAACTTAGTCATGTGGATTAGAGACATGAGGTGTCACAACAGTGCCATTTATTCTTTTTCCATTTGATTAAATTCATTTCAAATTCAAATCAAATTCAAACTTCTGAATTTCAAAGGGATTTAATTATATTTGAATAAATTATGAATTTAATTTGTACAATTTGAATTCAAACTTAGTTAATGAAATAAAATTATAAATTAATTTTAGTTAATCATTATTTATTGTTTAATTGCTAATCCTTGTTAATTAATATTAATCCATAATTAATTATCCCTAATCCCAAAAATTATGGAAAAATTAACCAAAATTAGTGTTAAACTATCCCAACTTAGAAAACTTATTAGAACCCTTTGTTCATGAGTTATGACCTTAGAAATTTCCATTTTTGCCCTTGTTAAGTAGAACCTTATGCAATTAAGGTTTATTTTTCGAGATTTAACAAGATTTCGCCATGAACACTTAGTACTCATCCTAAAACAATAGATCACCTCATGGTTGATCATGAATGGTATTAGAAAAT
>JBNLCD010000911.1:0-584 GCA_050303635.1 Anaerolineae bacterium | reverse complement strand
TGCTCTCTGATTTTATGCAGGTCCTAAGCAGTGCAAGAAATATCTACAACATGAATTATTATTTTCCTAAGCATATTTTATTTACTACAATTTCTCTACTGCAGAAACAGAGATTAAATCCCACAAATTGTTCTAAGTAGGAAATAAATATGAAAATTTTTGTATGAGCTACTGGAGATGATATGGACATGTATGCAAAATTTCAGATTATTTGCAAGCATAGATATTTGTAAACAATTAATTTAGTTTCTGAGTTCTTAGAATTTTGTACCAAAATTTACCGTGTAAAAGTGAGTTTGGTCAAGCCCACTGTGAAGAGTGGTTCAAGAGGATTCATACAAAATTTATTTTGCAAATTTTGGACATTCCTACAAGTTTTTATGAATTTTGGAAATTTGTACTATTTTCTGGGAATTAAATCAATTGAAAAATGATTTAAAACCGGCCGCACAGTGCCGGGACGAATCTGGCCCATGACTACGGTGCAAAGCTCGGCGGCCTGCCATGCACGGCCGGCCGACCAGCCGTCTGGGCCACGGCCTGGTGGCTTGGTCCAGCCGCGGAGGCGGCCCGTGGCGCGGGAG
>JBNLCD010000910.1:0-589 GCA_050303635.1 Anaerolineae bacterium | reverse complement strand
GGGCACGAAAGCGGCGCGAATTTTGCGGCGTCCAGTGTACCAGGCTGGGGTTGTCGGTCATGTCGCCCAGATAAACGGCCGAATTTTGAAAGGCCGCCAATTGCAGTTCGGGATGGCGGGTGAAGGTCATGGCCGAGTCGTAAGGCACGTTGAGCCATTTGTGGGCGTCGATGGTAATCGAATCAGCCGCTTCTTGCCCGGTGAGCAGGTGGGCAAATTGGGGCGAGCAGGCGGCAAAACCGCCAAACGCCGCGTCCAGGTGCAGCCAGAAGTTGTGTTTTTGTTTCAGCTCGGCAATGGCTTGCAAATCGTCAAAATCGACCGTGTTGACCGTGCCGCCGCTGGCGATAACCACCGCCGGCTGGTCCAGCGTGGCCAGGATTTCGGCCAGCGCCGCTACATCCATTGCTTCCCGGTTGGGCAGGGTGGGCACGGGCGTAATTGCCTGTCGCCCCAACCCCAGCATCGCCAGCGCTTTTTTTGCACTGGAATGGGGTGTGGCGGCCAGGATGGGAAACGGCCGTATTGCCCACAGACCATCTTCCGCTACGGTCACACCGTGCTGCTGGCCAATCCACTGCCGCGCCTG
>JBNLCD010000909.1:0-591 GCA_050303635.1 Anaerolineae bacterium | reverse complement strand
TCGTAAGAAATATTCTGAACAAGAAACAAATATGAGAAATTTTGTACAAGCTCACGGGCTGGTTGTCATGGGTCCGACCTGAATACATAATGACCTTATGTAATTGTTCAAAAAAATTCAAATGGGTTTGAATTAATTTGGTTAAAAGATAGACTTCTCTTGCTCAAAAAATTTCAAATAAAATATGGAATTGAAGGGTTTGAAGAGAGGAACAACTTTCTCCATAGAAACTTCTTCAGATTTGAAAGGGATTTTGAAAAAAAATTAGAGAATTTCTAGGGTTTGAATTTGACTAGATTTTGATAGAATTCCCTTTTGGAAACTTCAATTTTGAATGAATCTTGGACATGGACTTGAAATTTTACCTAGTGACTAACTCAACTCATGGAGAAGAGTTTGAAGTTCAATCTAGGAATTTCTTGACTCGGATTGAAAGTTTAAATCAAATTCCTTTTGATTTCAATTAGAATTTCGTTAACCAAAGCACTTGATGCATGATTAAGCCGTAAATGGCAGTGATTAAGAAAAGATTAGGATAACCATAACACAGAGTGTTACATCTTTGGGGCCTTTTGCCCCGGCAGCAGGAGC
>JBNLCD010000908.1:0-591 GCA_050303635.1 Anaerolineae bacterium | reverse complement strand
AAGGATTCTCTACTGGCTGCACGGGCAGAGGTGTTGGAGCGCTACGGCCGTATCGATATCCTCATCAACTGCGCTGGCGGAAACATGCCCGGCGCTACCATCTCTGGCGATCTTACGTTCTTCAACATGACCCAGGCAGCATTTGAACAGGTGATAGCCTTGAACTTAACCGGTACCTTGCTGCCCTCGCAAATCTTTGGCGAACCGATGGCAGAACAGGGAAGCGGCGTCATCATTAATATCTCTTCCATGACCGCCCAAAAGCCTCTGACGCGGGTGATGGGGTATGGCAATGCCAAAGCAGCTGTTGATAATTACACCAAGTGGCTGGCGGTTGAACTGGCCCATAAATACGGAGCAGGTTTGCGCGTGAATGCCATTGCACCCGGCTTTTTCATTGGGGAACAAAACCGTGATTTCCTGCTCAAAGCGGATGGCTCATTTTCAGATCGCGGACAATTAATCATTGACCATACGCCGTTTGGCCGTTTTGGAGAACCGGATGATCTGGTGGGTACGGCCGTGTGGCTGGCCAGTGATGCTTCCAAATTTGTGACGGGCATTGTGGTGCCTGTGGATGGCGGCTTTTCT
>JBNLCD010000907.1:0-593 GCA_050303635.1 Anaerolineae bacterium | reverse complement strand
ATTTTGAATCTCATGCATAGCATCTCATTCTTCTCTTGATTTGTGTTTGATGAGTTCATTGCCAAAGGGGGAGAGTATGTGCACAAAGTTAGTTGAATCTTTACCAATCAGGTGGTTGAGAGAAGAAACATGATAAATGACTATCTAAGGGGGAGAGCTTGCATTGAGAGTGTTAGGGGGAGTTGATTTCAGGGGGAGTGTTGATTTTGAGCTTTTGTGCTGATTTTGAGTTTTTCTTAGCTCTTCTTTGCCATTTTGATTGGCTTTGTCGCTTTTCATGCATTTTGTTGGCTTTTGTGGTTTTCCTTCTTCTAGATGACCTTCTTGAGCTTTTCTTGGCTTTTTGGATCTTCTAGCTGTGCTTCATGGGGTCTTGGATTCGAACTTCAAACTTTGTGCTTTTGTTGTCAATGGACTCATCAAGGGGGAGATTGAGAAACCAAGTGATCAGTTTCTTGATTTGATTGTGATGAGTCATTGACTTGACGAGGTTTGAATTCAAATCCGGGATAGTTTTGTTTTGTTTTTCTTTTATCTTTGTTTCGTTTGGAGAATCGCGTTTGCTTGTCTCGTGGTGTGCAGAAGGCATGTGC
>JBNLCD010000906.1:0-593 GCA_050303635.1 Anaerolineae bacterium | reverse complement strand
TAATAACACTCCATAATAATCCCGATTACGACTAACCATTATTACTTAAGAGCGGGATGTCACATACAGTAACTTTAACTGGTGCCCTCACCCCAATGTTACTTTGATGTCGTGTTGGAGGATTTCGCTGTATTCAGCGATGGTGACAGCTATCGTGTCATTGTTCACCATGCGAGTTCAGACCGTCCTTGGCTGAATAATTTGTTGTCCCGCATCCTTGGTAAAGCTTGGAAGATTCCTGCGATGCCCGAGTTTTCGGCTCAGCTTGATTTGGTTGCTGAATTGTTCAAAGTGAAACCCGCCGCGCTTCCCAAGGATAGTGAAGAGAATTGATTCTCTTATGAGATTTGTAATGGCTTATCGGATTAAGATGTTGCCTTCCTTGCCTAATTTCGGGTCAGCGTCGGGCATATTCATTAGAACGGTGATTGCTCCTCGTAATGCTGCGCTCATCGTGTGGTCTACGATAGCGTTGTTTGTAGGGTGGTCGGCCGGTGAGACCAAATCAAAAGTATCCGCCGTGGCGACTGCAACATTATAAGTTTGTATGCCGGTTAGCAAATTCTTAGGGTTGCCGTTGATATAAACTTTAT
>JBNLCD010000905.1:0-595 GCA_050303635.1 Anaerolineae bacterium | reverse complement strand
ATCGCCCGGGTTTTCCGCGAGTGTTGTACGACGCACTCCGCCAGCTCGGCTACAACGGGGACGCTTCTGTCTACCGCGGCCGCATGTCTATGGCCCATGGCCAGGACAAGTGCGAGGTCAACATGGTGATACCCCTCAACCCGATGAAGCTGTGGATGGCAACTGTCATCGGGGTCGAGCTGGATGAGACCGTCGAGCAGACGGCACAAGTCGCACTCACCTTCTTGTGTGAGACCCGCCTCGCCGACACCGCAGCGATGCCAATCGCCATCTTTCCAATCCGCAACCAAGAGGACCCCGTGTGGAAGCAGCATCTTGAGGCTGTGTCCAACTCCGAGGGCACTCACTTCCACGCTGGCATGGCTGCGTTGGCCGGGTACGCATACCACATGTTTAATCTGCAGGCCAGCACTGCCAGGACCATCATCCATCAGCATTTGCACTCAGGCTCGCATGGGTAGCATGTCGAGGAGCTGAGGCGTGCAAACGCCCTCCTCCGCAGTGGTGCGCCTCCACCCTCGGATCAGGACCGGGAGCTTCAAGTCGCGTACCGCCGCCTCAGCGAGGCCGAGCATGGATGGCACTACTGCCGCCA
>JBNLCD010000904.1:0-602 GCA_050303635.1 Anaerolineae bacterium | reverse complement strand
ATTGTCATCTAGCTAACACGAAGTCTATGGTTTGAAATGAAATTCTGCCTTTGAACTAATGACTTCTGATATGATAAACGCCGTTAGCCTCTCTCTAATGTGCTCGAGGCCACGATAAAATGGGAAGTATGTATTAGCAAAAGATGAATATGCATATTTAATCATAAACATCGACAATAAAGTAAAATAAATGCACTTACACCTACACCGAAATTTGGCTACGCTCCAAATGCAACCATGTTTAAGCAGACATGGAAGCCGCATGTGTTGCCCAGAGGTTGTTGTTGGACACAGAATATAGTATGTTGTTTAAGCTTTCGACATCCACCTTATGGGTGTCCTCCTAGCACCTTAACCACGTATGTGTCAAAAGCCCTAAATAGAAACATTCATATGTTAATGGAAAATTATCGTGCTAGGAGGAAACGATCAAAAAATAAAGTGAAGAAGAAACTTACTCGTTAAGAACGGTCATGATATCAATCCAATCACGAGTAAGTTGGTCGTCATTTATTGGATCTGTCGGCCTTAAGGAGTTACAGCACCAGACATGGTTGTACTTGGTAGAAATTGATAGCGTTACCCAATGGTTACCTGTGTTG
>JBNLCD010000903.1:0-608 GCA_050303635.1 Anaerolineae bacterium | reverse complement strand
CGCGATGATATGGTGGATAAACTTAGCCGGGGTATGAAACAACGGCTTTGTTTGGCGCGGACATTGGCACACGATCCTGAAGTCTTGATTCTGGATGAACCAGCCTCCGGTTTGGATGCGCGGGCACGTGTTGAAATCCGCGAATTGTTGGTGGAACTGGCGAAGATGGGTAAGACGATTTTCTTCTCCACGCATATTCTGGCCGATGTAGACGAAATTTGTACGCATATTGGCATTATTGAAGCGGGTGAAATTATTGTCCAAGGGCCAATCAAGGCGATTCGCGACCAAATTATTCCGCATCGTGTGATTACCACTACTTTGCTGGATAAAGTGGAAGACGCCCAAGCCGCTATTCAAGGGTTGCCCGGTGTGATTGATGTCAAGCAAATTGAGCCAGATGGCACACGGCCCCGTATTCAACTCAATTATGACGGCGAAGATGAAGGCGTAAGCGCAATTTTGCAAGCTTTGACAGGTCAAGGTATTTCGGTGATGAACTTTGCTGAAGAATCCTCCAGCCTTGAAAAAGTCTTCATGAAAGCAACCAAGGGTATCATCACCTAAGAAGTGAAATCTTTTGAATACAAAAAATCCCTCACGCTATA
>JBNLCD010000902.1:0-612 GCA_050303635.1 Anaerolineae bacterium | reverse complement strand
TTTAACCCCTCCAAAACTACACTAATCTAAAATTTTGGTAATAACACCAGCGCCAACGGTCAAGCCGCCTTCACGAATCGCGAAGCGACCACCTTCTTCCAGTGCCACCGGTGTAATCAGTTCTACCATCAGGTTCACATTGTCACCAGGCATCACCATTTCCACGCCTTCCGGCAAGGTAATCGCACCGGTCACATCCAACGTGCGGATGTAGAACTGCGGACGGTAACCGGTGAAAAACGCCTTGTGACGCCCACCTTCGTCCTTACGCAGCACGTACACTTCGCTCATGAACTTCTTGTGCGGTTGGATCGACTTCGGCTTGGCCAGCACCATACCACGCTCGACCTGATCGCGCGTAATACCGCGCAGCAGGATCCCCGCGTTGTCGCCCGCCTGCGCCGAGTCCAGTTCCTGGTGGAACATCTCAACACCCGTCACAACCGTCTTCATGATCTCGTCTTGCAGCCCGACGATTTCGATTTCTTCGCCCTTCTTGAGCGTACCCCGGTCCACACGACCGGTCACCACGGTGCCACGTCCCTTGATGCTGAACACGTCTTCCACCGCCATCATGAAGGGGCGTTCGAAATCGCGTTCCGGCGTCGGAAT
>JBNLCD010000901.1:0-612 GCA_050303635.1 Anaerolineae bacterium | reverse complement strand
GCCCATGATAGACTAGTACTTTCATACCCAATTCAATGTCCTACAAGCTACTCACAAACAACCAAAATAATGCCATCAACAACAAAAGCATACACAACCCTAATAGTTCTACAAAACCACAAACAAAAAATAATGCCATCAACAACAAAATGAGGTCAACACTCCAAAAATCACCACATACCTTTGCTGGCGCAATTTCGTAGAGGCATATGAACAAATAAGTTAGCTTGCCACCTAAAGAGACTACTATAGTCCTTATGTGGGCTAAGCGTTCCTCACCGAAAGCATTGTTGCAATTTTTAGATGCTTTCATGTGTGTTTTACCCCAATCTTGCTCCGGTACCAACTGTGACAGAACCACCTCAAAAATGACGGGTTTGTCTCCCAAGATCATATCGGGGGATTCTCGACGAAGCGAGAATGCGCAAACACACACAAATAAGCATACAATACCAAATATGAAATTCAAGTTAAAGTTATTACAGATTAAGTGTCATGTATTAGAGTTTATAAAAGGTGAAGCTGCAAAAGATTCTTCAAAAGATAATCAGAGTTTTGTGGAAGCATTCATCTCTCACGATAGGCACACACTCTTCACCCTAAAAGAGACCG
>JBNLCD010000900.1:0-624 GCA_050303635.1 Anaerolineae bacterium | reverse complement strand
CCTCCACATGGTCATTCTCTGATGTCTCCTCTTCAAAATTCACCAATTGAACAAGCTCCTCAGCAACGTTCTCCTCCACATGGTCATTCTCTGAAGTCTCCTTCTCACACTACCCCTCCTTTTCAAAATCCACCAATTAAACAAGCTCCTCAGCATCGTTCTCCTCCACATGGTCCATCTCCGAAGTCTCCTCCTCACACTACCCCTCCTCTTCAAAATCCACCAACTGAACAAGCTCTTCATCATCATTCTGCTTTACATGTTCATCCTCCAAAGTTTCCTCCTCGCACTACCCCTCCTCTTCAAAATCCACCAAATGCTCCAAAGAAGAAGGATGCCATTATTGACTCACCCAGCAAAGATCCTAAGACTATAGTGAAGAAATTTTATGATGGTCTTAAGAATTATAAAACCAAGAAACCATTGGATGACTTGCCTGTTGAGGTTATGTCTGTAAAAGAATTTTGGGAACATGGCGACAAAGATTATAGGAAATTTGAGTATGAAAAGCCGCTTGTCCAAAACATGTCCATCTAAAGCTTCTGTGGATCATGTAAAAATTCTATAAGTGGTATTATCTTGCATGTGTCTATGGGTTAAATTTTATTGAAGCTAAAATTCCTG
>JBNLCD010000899.1:0-632 GCA_050303635.1 Anaerolineae bacterium | reverse complement strand
GGAACTTGAGCCGAAAAGAAAACAAGAGTGAGAATCATGAAATAATAATCATAATAATAATAAAACTTTAACTTGCACACTAATTCTTCATCACCGTTGGGCAGAAAAAGAACTGAGCAAAATTATCATAATATTGTCATCATCAACATTGGTCAGAAAATAACAATATCATAATCAACTCAAAATTTTAAACTACTTTCTTCATTGAATTTTCCCGTTGGTTCCAATTCAATTAAGAAATAATTATTCTTGCAGCGGAAACATGAATAAAATTCTTAAACTACACAGTGACAAAATTACCACTGTTATTGCCAAAATAATTCCCTGATCAAATTATCTCGTTGGTTCAAATTTAATCAAAGAATTAAATTTAAATTTAAACAATTTTTGAACAGAAAATAAATTGCGAAAGGTTACTGTTCACTGTGTAAATCCGGCCCGAAATTGAATTCGGCCCACGGCCCGTACGCGCCGAAATTACTGTGCGCGTCTGCCGGGAAAACGGCCCGAAGCCGAAAAACCAGCCCGCGGCCCACTCACGCGAAAACTCTCCGCGTTCCCGGCCAGCAAACGGCCCGAAGCCGAGAAACGGCCCACTGGCCCGCTCGCGCTCGGCGCGTCCCGCGCTCCAG
>JBNLCD010000898.1:0-636 GCA_050303635.1 Anaerolineae bacterium | reverse complement strand
TGTTCCCATGTCAACTACAAACATTGTACTTCGATCTGAGTGACATGGGTAGTCTAACTTCCAAGATTTGAGAAGTTATGGCATTTCAAAGGTAGCTAATGACTTAAGCAGAAAACTGGAAGAAAATTTCTAAGTTTGGAAACTAAGTTACTTAGCTATATTTGGACCCTTGAAATAAATACTTGCTGACCTCTATAATTTTTTCATATTTGCACACTTGTATAACAGGTCATGGGGAATAAATTCACTTTTGGGAGCAAGGTCTAATTCGACTCTAATAATTTTCTAAGATTTATTTATTACAAAAATGAGATTAAAGTATAACAATTAATCTGAGCAGAGAATAAATCTGAGCTATTTTATACAAGCTAAATATTATGACATGATTATGTATGTAAATATTCAATATGATAACATGCATAGATTTTTGTAATTAGTTTCTTCAAGAATTGGGATTATTGGTATTTTATATAATGCATTATTGAGCAAAAGATGATTTTGTCAGGTTCTATGAGAATATCTGTTTAAGAGGGTTCAAACAAAATTTACTTTGCCTTTTTCTGAAATTTATATGATTTATTAAGAATTTTTGAATCTTAAATGAATTTCTAGGAATTTTAAACTAGAAAACTGATT
>JBNLCD010000897.1:0-638 GCA_050303635.1 Anaerolineae bacterium | reverse complement strand
TGGTTCTGCGCATTATGCGAAGGTTGCGCGGTGGGGTGGGGTACCGGTTGTGGCTTCTGTCGGGGCTGCATCTGTACATCCTGGCGGTTTAGCTGCTGTGATGTTCGCTGCAACAGAGCACTTGGCTTCGGCATTTGGTACTGCGGCCGTTGCATCTGAAATTGGGGGTGTTGCATTTGCATCGGCATCTGCGTCCGATTCATCTGCGGTGGCTTGAAAAACTGGTTGTTCTACGAGAAGCGAGGCCTAACATTGCTTCCAGAGGACTGTCCAGAGAATGGCACCTTCCCCTTGCCATCCTTCTCCATCTCTCTGATCTTGTTTTCAACAACAATGGCCTTGTCGACCATGTGCTGGAAGTTGGCGTAATCGGTGTTCAGCAGTTGGAATTGAATGTCATCATTCAACCCATTCAGGAACACGTCCTACTTCTTCTCATCCGTGTTGATGTCGTCAGGGGCATACCTTGACAACTGAATGAATGAGTTGAGGTACTCATTCACTGTCATGCCGCCTTGCTTCAGGTCGGCGAATTCCTTCCTCTTCAGCTTCATGGTGCCACGGGGCACATAGTGGGTGCGGAAATGAGCCTTGAACTCGTTCCAGGCGATGGTGTTGACGTTTGCATGGGTATTGCA
>JBNLCD010000896.1:0-647 GCA_050303635.1 Anaerolineae bacterium | reverse complement strand
CAAATACAAGATAGTATAACAGGTGAAGCAAAGTGACTTAGGTGAGTATGAAGAAAATGCAAGAGAAAAGCAAAATATACAATATACAAGGCAAAAGCACTAACTCCCCCTCAAACCAAGCCATATGGATGGCAAACACCAATTCCCCCCCCCCGCAAATCAGCAAACCGAGAAGAATCAAGGGGTTTGGTGAAAATGTCGGCCAACTGTCTCTCGGTGTCTATATATCTCATCTCAATGTCCCCCTTCTCTACATGATCTCTCAGAAAGTGGTGTCTTCTCTCAACATGTCTCATCTTTTAGTGAAAGACTGGATTTTTGGCTACTGAGATGGCACTGGTGTTATCGCACATGAGGGGAACTCTCTCAAACCTCACTCCAAAGTCTCTCATGGTGTGCATAATCCATAGGATTTGGGAGCAGTGGCTACATACTTAGCCTCTGTGATGGATTGAGCATCTGAAGATTATTTTTGAGAAGACCAGCAAATAAGAGAAGATCCGAGAAAATGAAAAGTACAAGAAGTGCTCTTTTGGTCAATCTCACAACCTACAAAATCAGCATCAGAAAAGCCAACAAGATCCAGTAAAGAAGAAGCAGAATACCAAATCTCAAACTCAAGAGTATATTTGAGATACCTGAAGATT
>JBNLCD010000895.1:0-649 GCA_050303635.1 Anaerolineae bacterium | reverse complement strand
TGCTTCAGCGATTGTTTACACAATTTTTATCAGCAGCATTTTATTGGTGGGTATTTATGGGGCATGGATGGCGTGGCAGCACAGAAAAGCTGAATAGGATACAAACAAAAAAGCAGGCATGAAAATTCATACCTGCTTTCTGTCGTTCCAGTGCGCCCTGAGAGACTCGAACTCCCGACCTTGCGGTTCGTAGCCGCACGCTCTAATCCAACTGAGCTAAGGGCGCATACAAATGGTGTGCCTGTAAGTGAAAAAAGAGCGGGGAGGATGGGATTCGAACCCATGAACGGCTTTAAGACCGTTAACCGCTTAGCAGGCGGCCCCAATCGTCCACTCTGGCACCTCCCCATCCGAACTCAACCTACAGATGGGTTGTTTGCTTGTTAAAAGGCGGAGGGAGAGGGATTCGAACCCCCGGAGAGCTTGCACCCTCTACGGTTTTCAAGACCGTCGCAATCGTCCACTCTGCCATCCCTCCCAACCGGAGGTGCTATTAAACACAAGCGGGAAGTATAGCACGGCCGTATCTCAGTGTCAAAAATCTTGGTCAATTCTCAGGTCCGCAATTTCCATCCATTGCGCCTCTGGCAATAACAGTGTTCCCCAGCCAAATCGCCCCCTGTTGGTGACGATCATGTATTGATTATCC
>JBNLCD010000894.1:0-656 GCA_050303635.1 Anaerolineae bacterium | reverse complement strand
AGAATTGGGTAGTGTATTGTTACCTTATTTTGTCACCCATGTTATGGTTATGTTGATCCTATTAGTATGGAGAATAGGATTTGGGGTGACGGGAATGGAACTGGTTGGTGTGATGCCAACAGTCCAAGGTGAATTGGTTGGTGCGATGCCAGCAGTTCAAGGCTTTGTCCGGTGCGATGCTGGAAGCCTGTGGTTAGTATCATACCCAAATCTAAGGACCGGTTCATGGAGCGACCACCCATGAAAACAGTACAACCATGAGCCTATATGGGTATGGCCTGGCATAGTATGTGGTAGAGTCTAGTCTTGGCGTACCAACCGGCTGTGCGGGGAAGCTGAGATGGCAAACCGCTGGGATGTTCGGTGAAGCTGCGATGGCGGAACCGTGGGATGGTGTGGGTAAAGCTGCGATGGCTGGAATCCACAAGGCACAAGAGGGGGCTTCTGGGTGGGTGCGATGCTCACGTTGGCGGTGAAACCTCAGTGGGTACGTAACAAGCTAGGGGAAGCCATTGAACAATCTTGTAGTGATTTCCTGGCACACACCTTGGAAGTGTGTAAGAGTGCTCGTCGGTACAACGAGTATTCGGCTATCTAAGGATAATCGCGACTCATGGGTAACGTGTACATCCTCTGCAGAGTGTAAAACTGTTATA
>JBNLCD010000893.1:0-659 GCA_050303635.1 Anaerolineae bacterium | reverse complement strand
GGTGAAGTAAAAGTGAGGTGAATCATTCGGCTCCATCTGAAACACAGACATAACAATGTCACTAACCCCCTATCAAATGCTCATAAAGCAAATACGGAATTCTGTATAAAAGCGAACAGTAATAAGTAAAAAGCAAAAATGGAATTGTTCCTGAAGGATTTTGTTCTAGAGTTGAACACCAAAAACTTGGGCAACTCTACCAGCTTTCTAACCATTACTCAAATGACTCTGTCCGCTAAATGGTTTATAAGCTACGGAATTTTGACGATCGACGTCGCTGCTGAATTCTGTTTCTGGACAAAACAGCGGCTGAACAGAACTCAACTTTTGGGTCTCAGATTGGCCAAAAATCCAGAAGTACCGAATACCAATTTGGTAGGCAACTCTCTCATATTTCCGATAGTCCATAACACGGCTCCAAACGCTTAGCATCTTATGAGTTACGGCTGTCAGAAACTCGACTGGTTTGCTGAATCAAAATTCTGGACAGACTATACCTTTTGGCATAAGTCAGGGTTTTGTTGAAATTTTGGCATAACCTCCCCAGAAACTTTGCATACAAAACTTTCCGCTAACAAACTGAGATTTCCTATGGTTACTCATACGATCAATTCGGATGTACGGTTTGATAGCTACGGGATTTTGAAGTCAGGACAGGG
>JBNLCD010000892.1:0-670 GCA_050303635.1 Anaerolineae bacterium | reverse complement strand
TGTCCAGTGGGAGAGTTTTTTTAGACATACTAAGCCACTTTTTAAACTATGAGAATATAATTACTGCTATGATGCATGCCAGGGGTAATGATGATGCGGATAACAAGACAAGTGATGAAATGACTAGAAAAATGGGGAACAGGACGAACAGAGCAACCACTCATACCTGAGCACCCCGGCTACTCCCCCAAGCTTAAATCTTTGCAAGATTTAAGCATCAGGTTTGAGGCCATGGTGACTGAAGAGGTTGTTGATGATGTTGGTCTGTGAGTCAATGGAGGAACGCAACATCACCTGAGTGCATCCCTATCCCTCCATGATGTGCTTGATCCATCGGATCCCCTCCACCAATAATGGACTTCCCAGAAATCTTACCACAAAACTCCAACCAATGGTGCGGAAGAGAGTGGGAAGGTCGACGTCCATCTCCCCTTTCTTGACTAGGTTTATATCATAAACACGAGTGTGAATGAACTCTTGAACTCAGAGTGACTCCAACCTCTCCAACTCTTTTGACGTATAGATGGAGATGTCATTGTCGTCAACGATCTTATGACCTCCGGTTTGTGCAGGACTATAGCTCAACTGCACGGCCTTGTGCTAAGAAAGCACAAAGGACGAAGACCGAAACAAGTCGAGTAGCATGTTGTCAATTGTGAGAACTGGTGTT
>JBNLCD010000891.1:0-671 GCA_050303635.1 Anaerolineae bacterium | reverse complement strand
GGTAATACAGAATTTGAACTTGTTCGCCTGCTTTCGCCACGAGAAATCATGCGGCATCTGGATGAGTACGTCATTGGGCAGGAACATGCCAAGCGCGTACTGAGTGTCGCAGTTTACAATCATTACAAACGCATCCAGGCAGATACCACTAATTCTGGTGTTGAACTTGAGAAAAGCAATATTCTCATTCTCGGCCCTACTGGCAGTGGCAAGACCTTGCTGGCGCAGACTTTGGCTCGTATCCTGGATGTTCCATTTTGTATCGCAGATGCAACCGCCCTTACAGAGGCTGGTTATGTCGGTGAAGATGTTGAAAATATCCTGCTGCGTCTGATTCAGGCGGCAGACGGCGATACATCACGCGCTGAACGTGGCATCATCTATATTGATGAAATCGACAAGATTGCGCGTAAGACTCACGATAATCCATCAATTACCCGCGATGTCTCCGGCGAAGGTGTACAACAGGCGCTTCTGAAAATCATTGAAGGCACTGTTGCCAACGTACCACCTCAGGGTGGGCGCAAACACCCACATCAGGAATTCATCCAACTGGATACCACAAATATCCTCTTTATTTGCGGTGGTGCCTTTGAGGGCATCCATGAGGTGATTGGGCGGCGTATCGGTGTGAAAGGCAGCCTCGGCTTCGACGCAACCCATACACGTCA
>JBNLCD010000890.1:0-677 GCA_050303635.1 Anaerolineae bacterium | reverse complement strand
GATCAAGTGTGCATGCCGGTTTATTGATTTACCCTCTGACCCCTCACAGGGGTATGTTTTTTATGGAAGGGTAACCAGACGAGGTGGCAAAGCCGCTACGGATTAAAATCCATAGCTAAAAAACAGCGTCCTATAAATGGACTACAACCGTCACTGTCTGTGGTTTGAAACCCATTTATAGGGTGATGGTTGATAGCCCCGAATTTATTCGAGGGCGGCGGATGGCCTAGAAGCATTGTCCAAAAATTACGAGATAGTACCATTTACGTACAATAATTAAAAACTTCGCCTACATCACCCAGATTTAGCGCAATTTAATCGTACTCCCCGTGTCGTGTTTTTCGATTTCAATGCGTACCGGGAAGGCATCGCGCAATTCATCAATATGGGTGATGGCCAGAATGAGATCAAAATCTTCTTGGACGGCGTTAATGGCTTCTGTCAAACGCGCACGGCCTTCTTCATCCTGCGTGCCAAACCCTTCATCAATAAACAGGGTCCGCAATTGCGCACCGGCCCGACGAGCGAGCAGTTGACTTAACGCCACCCGAATCGCGAAATTGACGCGGAACGCTTCCCCGCCACTATACAGGCTATAATCGCGCTGGCCGAGTTCATCACTAATCCAGATATCAAAGGTTTCGGCCACCCCCCCCGTTTTCTTCTCGCGCTGGGTT
>JBNLCD010000889.1:421-685 GCA_050303635.1 Anaerolineae bacterium | reverse complement strand
CATTGTCGATTTGGTCAAATGCTGAGAAGTCTGCCAAACCCTTCATCGACAACGTCTTTGTGATGGCCGCTGTCAGGGTTGTTTTACCGTGGTCGACGTGACCGATGGTTCCGATATTTACGTGTGGCTTTTCGCGCACAAATTTTTCTTTGGCCATTTTCAAACCCTCAAAAGTTATTGTGGATAACCGGATTGTATCCGATGTATCCGTACTAAAGTTGAATCTTACCTTTTCATATAAATACCCCGTCACCCTAGCATAAA
>JBNLCD010000889.1:0-411 GCA_050303635.1 Anaerolineae bacterium | reverse complement strand
TCTTACCAAGAATGTGCTCTACCACTGAGCTATGTGGGCAATGTTGGGTGTATTTTGAAAAACAAATACGAAGCCCAATAATTTATTGGGCTTCATTAAGTGGGCCAGGTAGGACTCGAACCTACGAAGGCTTCCGCCAGCGGATTTACAGTCCGCCCCCTTTGCCACTCGGGACACTGACCCAGACTTTGTTTACCCCAAGCCGACGATGGGACTTGAACCCATAACCTATGCTTTACAAGAGCATTGCTCTGCCAATTGAGCTACGTCGGCAATTTGGTTTTCTATGTTAAATGGTCTGAAAGCTTTTGAATGGCTCAGAACATGCACCGAAGGATAAGTATAGCCATTGCATGATATTCGTCAAATATTTTTGGCGAATTTTTGCCGGTTTCCTGAGAATTTTCCAAG
>JBNLCD010000888.1:0-688 GCA_050303635.1 Anaerolineae bacterium | reverse complement strand
TCTTCCATCGTTTTACCTCTTCCGGGGATTGATTTTTAGTTTCATGAGCATTGCAGGTAATTGATTAGCCACTTTGAGCATATTATCTTGTCCGGGATTTTCCAGACAAGAAACAGATTTTAATCGGGGATAGGCAAGAAGACAAACCACAACACCAGCAGTTGGAAATTCAGGATCATTGCCTGTTGCCCTTTTAATTTCCTTTGCTATGCTTGTTGACGTTAACATTCTTCTCTGAATGAAATTACCCTAAAATAGGAAGTTTACAAAGATGGCCCAAGTTGAACTAAATGCACCAGCACCCGATTTTACGCTGGCAGATTATGAAGGGAATGACGTTTCACTCTCCCAGTTCAAAGGCAAACAGCACGTGCTGCTGGTCTTTAACCGGGGTTTTATCTGACCGTTCTGCCGCGCGCATATGGCGCAGTTGCGTCAAGACCATGATGAATTTGTGGAACGGAATACGGCCGTTGTCGTTGTAGGTCCCGATGATGCCGAAGATTTTACTGAATACTTCACCGAGCATGATCTGCCTTTTGTTGGCCTGCCCGATCCCAAACACGGCGTGTTAAAGCTGTATGGTCAACAAATCAAGCTGTTCAAATTCGGCCGTATGCCGGCCCAGGTGCTGGTTGATAAAGCTGGCATCGCCCGGTTTGTCCACTACGGCCACAACATGAAAGAC
>JBNLCD010000887.1:0-698 GCA_050303635.1 Anaerolineae bacterium | reverse complement strand
AATTTTCTGTCGATCCTGGGGCTATTGTACCGTTAGAGAGTGGTTAGATTGGTTGCCGTACCCAATTATCCAGTCGTATAATGCACTTCGCGTGTCGATTATGATACGCTGATATTTTTTTAGGATAGTTCTATGTCTTCATCATTTCTCTGGTCATTGGGCGGATTTTTTATTGTACTCACCCCAATTATTTTGGTTCACGAACTGGGTCATTTTTTTGCTGCCCGGCTTTCCAACATTCGTGTTGAGGAATTCGGTCTTGGCTTTCCGCCGCGTGCCGTCAAACTAACGGAACGTAACGGCACCATCTACTCGCTGAACTGGATTCCGCTGGGTGGTTTTGTCCGTCCTGCTGGTGAAGACGATCCGACTGTGGAAGGTGGCCTGGCAGCTGCCTCTAAACGGGCGCGCCTTTTTGTTTTGTTTGCTGGAGCCGGAGCCAACTTCATCATGGCGCTGCTAGTATTTTGGCTTGCCTTCATGATTGGCATGCCCGCTGTGGCTGTGTCTGACGTTGACCCCGATTCCCCTGCGATGACGGCCGGATTTGAAGCAGGCGACGTATTTTTGGAAGTTGAAGGGATAAAAGCTGAGTCCTCTGGCGTGATTGCCGAGATCATGCGCATGATGGCCGGCGAGCCTGTAGAAGTGTTGATGGAACGTGCCGGCGAGCCAGTGCAGCTAACTGTGATTCCTCG
>JBNLCD010000886.1:0-703 GCA_050303635.1 Anaerolineae bacterium | reverse complement strand
CCGTGGCACCGCTGGTCCACCACCCTGTGCACCCGGTCCACCGATTTATCAATTGAAAAATAATTCAATTTCCAGTTTAATTCTGAAAGTTTACACCGAGGTCCCTCAGCTCTCTGTAAATTCAAGTCTTGTCCCTGATTCTGAATTCTATTTTAAAAAATAGCCCCTGTATATTTACAATCTAGCCCCTAGAACTTTAAAACCCTATATCTTTTTAACCGTAACTCCGTTTTAAGTGATTTTTGCGCCAAAAGTTTCGTAGCGACAAAACCTATCTAGCCATTGCATCATATTGTTGATAATCCTTTGTTTGTTGTTCTGTTTTATTTATTTTGTTCTCTTGCTTGTTTCTGGTTTATCGATCATCGCGTAGAGAATGAGTTGCCGGAGAATTTCCAAGACATCAACTTCGAAGACCTCGAGCAGCAGCAAGCGGGATTTGAAGGCAAGTGTCCTTGATGCATGTTGTACCTATTTCCTGTATCTATCTATAGGATTGCATGCTAGTAATTTATGTCGGAATTGTGGGAATACCTATGTGTCATATCTTTCCACGTATTATCCTTGTTACCTGGGATTTGGGTAGAATACTAGAATCTTTTACGTCATGCTTAGCTTGCCAAGTCTGGGGTTAACCATGGGAATTGGTTAACAGTTTTTAGAGTTGTGAGTCTAGGGGATCCTAGCAGGAGGATGTTTGATG
>JBNLCD010000885.1:0-713 GCA_050303635.1 Anaerolineae bacterium | reverse complement strand
ATTGCATTCTCGGCATCGATCAAGCGAGCTTCGGAGGTTTCCAAATCACCGGTTAGTTGCAAGCTTCTGGCCTGAAGAACACACAAATATGGGTGTTCTTTCACAAATTCCTCTGGGAGAGCATTGATCCACCCGACAACTGTCGTATGTTTTCCTTGCTGAATCATGTCAAACCCTATGGCCCTGATCAATTCAGCTGCGTTCTGGTAATCCTCACCGGCTAATAAATGCTTTATCGCTTCTTGATAAAATCCCTGATCTTTGAACCATTCGCCTGCTTTGATGTGTAGAATTGATACTTTTTCTGGTTGACTCTGATGCAGTCGCTGGCGCAGCAGATCGGCAAAGAGATGGTGATAACGATACCAACGCCGTTCTTCATCAAGCGGGATAATGAACAGGTTGGCATGTTCGAGCATTTCCAGCATTTCTTGGCTGTCGTCCTGCCCGATAAGGTGATTGCAAAGTGAGGCGGTGAGGTGGTTGAGAACGGCCGTTTGCAGCAAGAAAGTCTGTATACCTTTCGACTGCTGCCCCAACACCTCTTCAATTAAATAATCCAATACATAGCGATGGCTGCCGGAAAAAGAGTGGATGAATTCAGTAACATCTTTGCTACCCTGCAGTGACAAAGCGGCTAACTGCAAGCCAGTTACCCACCCTTCGGTACGATCCTCCAGCGCGATAATATCCTCGGCTGAGAGTTCCAAACC
>JBNLCD010000884.1:0-738 GCA_050303635.1 Anaerolineae bacterium | reverse complement strand
CGCTATCCTATAACCCTTAGAGCCTTAAATTTCGTTTCAATTACTTTGTTGAGTTTGTGTCCATCGTGGTTGAGTCTTGTTGCTGGTTAGATTCGTGTTCTTAGTTTTAATATTTTGCTCCGTGCTTTGTATGTGCCGCTCACTGATTCCACCTTCTCAAATAACAAACCGATCTAATACATTAATCAGTTTGCCTTCGCTAGCCGCCTTGCGTGAACTCTCACTTCACCAACCCTAGATTCATTGTGAAACCCTGTTTGAGCCTTTCCATCCATTGGATCAACCTTTGCCGTCACAAACAGCAAGTTTTTGCCTTACCCAATTTTGATTCCGAGTCATATTCCGCCTTCCAGAACCGTAACCCGGACGTGCTTTGGTAAAACGGTCATAACTTTTGCATACGAACTCGGATTGAGGTACTTTTTTGAAATTGGATAGAATCAAATTTGGCATCCCACCAAACCCGACCCTAGTTGGGTTTGCCAACGGGAAGAGACACAAATTCGACTTCTAAGGCACCTAACTCGGACCCGGGATGGTGCTTTAAATTTCATGCTAAAAATTGTGGAATTTCTATAGGCCACACCTTTTATCAAATTGACCTGAGAATTGGTGTGCTTCCTTAATTGATACAGAATCAGAAAAATATTAAAAAAATAGTGGTCTGACCCCGTGGTGAGGTCCGTTGAGCTTTCATGATGATCGTGTTATGCTGTTTCTTACTTTGTGATATGCTGT
>JBNLCD010000883.1:0-753 GCA_050303635.1 Anaerolineae bacterium | reverse complement strand
TATTCAAAAAGAGCTGAAAAAAGGAATTGATATTGTGAGTTTGCAAAGGACGCTTGCTTATTACGTGCTGAGCTAAAGAATAGGCGTTATAAGTGAAGAAAATGGGCCTGCCAGGATTCGAACCTGAAACCGATCGGTTATGAGCCGACTGCTCTGCCGTTGAGCTACAGGCCCTATTTGAAGAAGAGCGGCAGACGGGATTCGAACCCGTGACAAGAGCTTGGAAGGCTATTGTGTTACCCCTACACCACTGCCGCGTACCGGTAATCAGTTTATCGGTGACCGATAATCGGTTGTAAAAACTGATTACGGATTACTGAATACCGATTACCGTCTGTCGGGGCGGCCGGATTTGAACCGACGACCTCTCGGACCCAAACCGAGCGCTCTACCAAGCTGAGCTACGCCCCGAATTGCGTAACGACGTGCTAGTATACTGTTGCTATTACCCGGCGTCAACCACTAAAACGACTCAACTGCCCTCATAATGGGTATACGGTTTGGGTGAATCTTCCTGGCTTTGCCGCCAGTCATGCACCACCACGCGGAAAATGTCTGATTCTGTAATGATGCCTACCAGCTCCCCGGCAGAATTCACTACCGGTAAGCCGCTGATCTTGTGGGTTAGCATGATGTCGGCTGCTTCTCCAATCGTGGCCTCTGTTGAAATGAACCGGGGTGATTGGGTCATTACTTTGTCAAGTGTGAGGTTGGCTAAAAGATAATTCATCTCCCAGGTGCTCAGCGAAGTTG
>JBNLCD010000882.1:0-754 GCA_050303635.1 Anaerolineae bacterium | reverse complement strand
GATCTACAACTTGTCTTCTAGCAACCTGGGTCACATATGAGGCGCAGTCGGACTCTCGTGATGTAAAACGGGACCTATCATTGGCCACGTCGGGTATAGGACCCAACAGAGGCTTCTTCAGACTTGTGGGTAACTAATTTAATAATAGAATGTGTATACTTGTTCTAATTTCTTAAATTCACTTCACTGGGTGTCACACAAGTTATTCTGCATCCAACGGAAGAAACAGCCCTCGATTCGGAGTTCGCACGAAGGAGTTATGACCATCTCACGCATGGGGGATCAAATCTAACTTGATAGCCATCACAGGAGTTTTGGCTCAGAATTGGTTCAAAACTGCTCGACTTCTCCGCACGGATGATTTGGTGGTGATCTACACCTTGTTTTCTAGCAACCTGGGTCACATTTGAGGCGCAGTCGGACTCTCGTGATGTAAAACGAGACCTATCATTGGCCACGTGGGTACCGGACCCAACGGAGGCTTCTTCAGACTTGTGGGCCACTACTTTAATCTTAGTACGTGTATACTTGTTCTAATTTCTTAAATTAGCTTCACTGGGTGTCACACAAGTTATTCTGCATCCAACGGAAGAAACAACCCTCGATTGGGAGTTTGCACGAAGGAGTTATGACCATCTCACGCATGGGGGATCAAATCTAGCCTCATAGCCATCACAGGAGTTTTGGCTCAGAATTGGTTCATAACTGCTCGACTTATCCACACGGATGATTCGATGGCGATCTACACGCTATT
>JBNLCD010000881.1:0-765 GCA_050303635.1 Anaerolineae bacterium | reverse complement strand
TTGATTGGCTCTATTTGCACCCTTGAAACAAAGACTTACCTACCTCTATAATTTTTGTAGATTTTCACACTTATAAAACAAGTCAGGGGGAATAAATTCTCTTTTGGGATAAATGTCTAATTCAACTCGAATAAATTCTCAAAATTTCCGTACTAAGTCAATCGATCCACACTAAACAGAACTTGAATCCTCGAATTTAAATATTTACTTTGAATTCTGATTTCAAACTTCAATGACTTGATTTGCCCTTGCCTTAAGACTTAATTACAACTTAACTAACTTGATTATGGTTTTTGTAACACGGGGTGTTACATATGTTATCATGATGATTACTGTATTACTTTACCTGTGACATTGACTTTTTGTCAACGTTCTGCTTGTTCTAGTTTATAGGTGCAAACACAATATCTGGCGTAATTAAAATGGCTAAATCAATAAAATTAAGGATCAACTGCTAGTCACTAAGTTGTTAGTCCCATCAAACCCTTAGTGTCTTGCATGTCTAGGAGTCGACTATTTATGGCTATATTGATGAGTTAGTCTTGCTGAGCTTTAGTTGCTCAGGCTTTGCCTTGATGTTGTTTTGCAGGTGTGTCTCTCTCTCCCTCTTAGCGTGAGCCGTTCTTGAGGTCGGCATCTCTAGGGCAAGATGTCATTCTCGATCGACGAGTATTTCGCTTCTGCAAAATGTTTTTATTCTCTATCTTCCGCTTAAAACTCTGTAATCGAATTCAAAACTCCAAATTTGTATTGAAGTTTAACTTT
>JBNLCD010000880.1:0-769 GCA_050303635.1 Anaerolineae bacterium | reverse complement strand
TTCGACTTGGTTAATGTGTACAAAGAAAAAAATGACTTATCCTTTAATGTTCAACATTCCTTAAAAAGTATGCCTCCCTACCATCATCGAAGATAATTTCTTTCCCCTCGCAACCGACAACTCACACACTTAGGCTTAAAATAGACTTGTCTAACGAACATGCCTACATCACTGGTAGGGAAAAACCGATGTGTTTTTCCGTCGATTGTGCCATGTCAGAATTTACCCCCATCACGTCCGAATTGCATAAAACGGAGGCACACATAGGTGCCTCCCTACCATCATCAAAGATAATTTCTTTCCCGTCGTAACCAACAATTCATACGCTTCGAATTAAAAATAGATTTGCCTAGCGAACGTGTTTACATCACTGGTAGGGAAAAACCGATGTGTTTTTCCGCCAATTGAGTCATGTCAGAAATTAATCATCACCGTGCGAAACGAAACCGCGTTTCTGGATTGATGAATAAATAATAAGTTGCCAGCAAGCCACTATACACGACCACCGCCGTATAAATAATTAGACTATCGAGTAAATTATCAGGAACTTTGCTGAAATGATTGATAAAGGGCAAAATCAGGACTAAATCATAAGCCAGAAAACCGATCAATTGCCCTTTGGCATTTCCCCAAACCGGATTGGTAAAGGCATAGAGAAAATAAGTCGAAGCGCCTAGAAAAATCCAGCCATAAACGACTGAAAGTTCGTCGCTTAAGGGCCATGGGAAAATCTCTGGTGTTTTCAAGATCATCGAACCGCCAACGAGAA
>JBNLCD010000879.1:0-783 GCA_050303635.1 Anaerolineae bacterium | reverse complement strand
GCGCACTTTTATAATAATTGTGCAACGGCGGTTGCCCTAACGCATCACCAACGCCCTTATGCCTTATTTTTTCAACTGACCTATCCGAGAACAAATGATGCATCTTGTGCTCTTTCTAAATAATTCAATTAATCTGAAGGTAGCGAATAGTCTATATCATGACAGGTTAATTTGACGCGCCGCGCACTGATATATCCACCGGTAAACCGCTCATCGGGCAACAAATCATAGACGGCATCTTTCTCATAGGTGATATAGACCGTGTCGCCCACCGGAATTTCGCCAATGACTGTTGCGCCTTCGCCAAACACTTTTAGTGGTTCATGGAAAATATTTTCGGCAAGGCAAATAGTACCCGCCCGAATAGGAGTGGGTGTAAGTTTGCCATATGGTGCGTAGCTTTTATTATCATAACTATTGCTAGCGTCCAGTACCGTTAAAATAAACCCACAGCCAGCCATAAATAAAAACGTAATTGCCAAAAAACTTAGCCAACCAAATAGATTATAGCGAAAACGATTAGGCGGCGTTTTATAATAATTTTTCAAGGGCGTTGGGACATTACTTACCGCATCACTCTTATGCCTTACATTTTCAATCAATTTACTTGGAGGCAAATCACTCATTTTCCATTCCCTTAAATTGCAATTTGATGACAAAAATCGATTTTGCGTCGGAGGTCAGCTTGCCCCACAATCTAATACAACATCATCAGCATTCACGAAAGTGCCTAACAAGTCACCACCTTCATGTAGATAGTAAATATCTGACCGAGTTTGATAA
>JBNLCD010000878.1:0-800 GCA_050303635.1 Anaerolineae bacterium | reverse complement strand
GCCAGCAAAGAAGCGACCATCGTCCCAAAGTCATCGAAGACAATACGTTGATCATCAGGCAAAGCCCCTTCTGTTACCCAGAAACCCGCTGAACCCGCTTGAACGCCCAAGAGCAAATCTTCGTCTTCAGCCATTTCTTCGAGACTAGTAAAACGATCTTCATCAGCCCGGACGAGTAAGAATTGATCGAGATTGATATAAGGATCGCCGAAGTCAACAATTTCCTTGCGTTCTTCAACAATACTGATACCCGTAATTCCCATATCGTAATCACCTTGGCCAACTGCTGGAATGAGCGCACTAAAGCTGATGGTTTCATACGTAAGTGTGCAATTCAAACGGGCACACAATTCGGCCATCATGTCATATTCATAGCCCATGACTTCGCCCGTATTGGGATCTTCAAATTGGAAAGGTGTATAGAGATTTTCAACCGCAACGACGATTTCTTGTCCACCCAGATCAGGCAAACCTGCATATAAATCACCGGTGGCCGCTTCATAGTCAAAGAACCACTTATAGTAGAGATAATCGAGGAAACCATCATCATGAACACTCGCCAAGAACGCATTGACAGGTTCTACCAATTCGCTACCAATGGGGAAGATCATGCCAAATTCGTCGCGGGAAATCGGGTCGCCCACCAATTGAACTTTCTCGGCGGTCGTGCTGACAAACCCAGCGGCGGCGGAAGCATCGGCGGGCATGGCATCAATATCACCAGCCAGCAAAGAAGCGACCATCGTCCCGAAGTCATCGAAGACAATACGTTGATCATCAGGCAAAGCCCCTTCTGTTAC
>JBNLCD010000877.1:0-815 GCA_050303635.1 Anaerolineae bacterium | reverse complement strand
CGGGGAAATGGAGCTAAATCTGGGCGGAGCAAATGTAAACTGAACCTAAGGAAACCTATACCAAATCCTAAACCACTCAGATTGGCACGTACAACAACAACAACAACCAAGCCTTTTAGTCCCAAGCAAGTTGGGGTAGGCTAGAGATGAAACCACATGAGCAAAAAATAAGGCAGGTACAAAACAAGAGCGTAAAAGAAGGAGCAAAAAAGAAGGAGAAAACAAAGGGTGATAAAAAAACCAAATCAAAAAAGGAGAAAAGACAATAAAACACTAAGTCAAAAAAGCGAAAAAGGGGTAGGAAAAAAACTTGATAAAAGGCAATAAAAGAAAGGAAATGAAGATCAAGGTTCTGGCACATGAATTGCTAGCTTCCACTCTCTCCTATCTAATGCTAACTCCTTGGCACCAATCCTTTAAATCTCTCTTCACGGACTCCTCCCATGTCAAGTTTGATCTTTCTCTGTCTTTCATCTCATTACCGGTTTGTCTTAGTTAACTAAGATATGTGGTTTCTTAAAAATTGGCGAGATGACTACAATAGATATGAGCCACTTTCACAGCCCATGGAAAAAAAGGGCAGCCCGGTGCACGTAGCTCCCGCTTGCACAGGGTCCGACCACTTTGGGTCTTATGTACGCATCCTTTCCCTGCATTTCTGCAAGAGACTGTTTCCAGGACTTGAACCCATGACCTCATGGTCACAAGGCAACAGCTTTACCGCTGCGCCAGGGCTCCCCTTCTAACATTTACAAAATAATATAAAAATATTCACATTTCAAATAGAATGCCTTAATATTTAAAATAATATACAG
>JBNLCD010000876.1:0-828 GCA_050303635.1 Anaerolineae bacterium | reverse complement strand
GTGACTCGTTTCACTCAGCTATCCCGTTATGCTCCGGATAACGTGGATACAAATGAGAAGAAGCAAGACTGGTTTCTCAATGGCCTGAATGATGGTCTTGCCTATGCACTTGAAGCCCGTGACTTCGTCAATTTTCAAGACATGGTGGACAAGGCTTTAGTCCTTAAAAACTGAAGAGGAATTATGGAACGAAAGAGAAAGATGCAGCGCACTAGATCGCAAGGAAGCAACACTAGATTCCGTGTTGGTTCATCATCACAAGGACCTATTTTCTGACCTGGTTAGCAGAGTGGACAACCAAGAGTGCAAGCTGCAAGTCAAGGATTTCAAACTCCTCAGTGACAGATTTAGCGCTCCAACTTCCAGTCTCCTCGTTCTGCACCGCCGCCACCGCAGAGGAACAATAATGCACAAAATACTGGTGTTGTGGGACCGTGCTACAGTTGTGGTCAGAGTGGGCACTACGCTAATAGGTGTCCAAGAAAGCCGACAAATCAGACTCCAGCCCCAGGCACAAATCAGAACATTAACCGCAATGCCAACAATAATGCATCTACTCCGGCAAGGCAGAACCAAGCTCATGCTCATGTGAATCATGTGGCAGTAGAAGATGCTCAAGCAGCTCCAGATGTTATCATTGGTATGATTCTCATCAACAATAATGGCGCAATTGTCTTATTTGATTCTGGAGCATCTCATTCATTTGTAGCTGCTAATTTTGTGCAAAAACATAACCTACCCTTAGCCATGCTAAAGAATCGGATGATTGTTAGTTCTCCTGGAGGAGATATGCATGCAAGGCATGTTTGCTCTAAGGTTAGCATTCAT
>JBNLCD010000875.1:0-869 GCA_050303635.1 Anaerolineae bacterium | reverse complement strand
CTCCAGACTCATCAAGCTGGATTCTTCCTAAATAGTACCATACCTAAAAACTAATGAGCCCAGCAATCAAAAAAATTCAATTCACCCCAAAACAAAAAACTCCATATCTTAAATATGGAGTTTCATTTGGGGTTTAACCCAATATTTTAGTACGCCCTGAGAGACTCGAACTCCCGACCTTCTGGTTCGTAGCCAGACGCTCTAATCCACTGAGCTAAGGGCGCTTATTTACTTATTATCATAAGCCAATATCCACAACTTTCGCAATCGCTTCCTATTGGCTTTACAGCTTTAAGGCGGGGAGGAAGGGATTCGAACCCTTGAACGGCTTTTACACCGTTAACCGCTTAGCAGGCGGCCCCAATCGTCCACTCTGGCACCTCCCCTAAAGCCACATTGCTGCCAGGTAAGGCCTACAATCTGTTGGTAATCTAGGCGGAGGGAGAGGGATTCGAACCCTCGGTAGGCTGTTGCCTACTACGGTTTTCAAGACCGTCGCAATCGTCCACTCTGCCATCCCTCCAGGCTGTGGAGGGGGTTTCTGCAACCCGGTCGCGGAGTATAACACGCCAATTTTTCCACGTCAATAAAAATTTAGAACGTTAGCCATTCGAAATTAAAATCGCGATTTTGTAACAAACGGCCGTTTGAAACCCATTGGCTCATTTCCCCGTTTATTTTAGACGTTTTTTAACCAAATTCTTGCTTTCGGTGACGCATCAGGACAGATTGCACGATGCCAATACCAATAAAGAGGGTGGTCAATGAACTGCCGCCATAGCTCACAAAAGGGAGCGTCAGCCCGGTTACAGGAACCAGCCGCACATTCATACCAATATTTACGGCCGTTTGAAAAAAGATGACCGTGG
>JBNLCD010000874.1:0-890 GCA_050303635.1 Anaerolineae bacterium | reverse complement strand
TCAAAAAGGATTTTTGAAGTCGAAGTGTTTTTTCTGCTCTCAAAATATTAACTTCCCCTTTATTTGAACAGACTCATGGAGCATTCCTTTCTCTTTCTCTTTTTTTCTCTCTCTTTTTTTTCTTTCCTCTGTCTCTTGAGGGGTTTTGATGATATTTGAGGAGAAAATCACTTCTTCAAAAACTTCTTTTCAAATGGCTTCAATATATTGGCGGTGGACGCATATTCCAGAATGGAGTTATGCACGCCAATATGGCTAAACCATGATCATGGAGATGGGGGGAGTTACAGATATATCGACGGTGGGCGCATATTCTAGAGTGGAGGTATGCACGTCGATATTTTTAATTTGTAAATCATTTTCGAAAAATCATCAAAACTCAAATGGACACATCCCTTAACAAAGCTCAACACAAACAAGAGTTGCTATGTGGATAATATTTGGCTCTGGTTGGAATGTGTATGTCGTTGAGGAACCTTCCTAAATTCATTCAACTTTGATGAATCTCAAAATCAAGGTTCGACGGGATTAATAGTAAATCAAATATCACACCTCCCAACAACGTAGACATGGTTACTTTTGAACTTTTGCTCGCGTGAGATTTTGTGTCTACCAAGGCATAACCACATTAATCAATTTGGCTTATCAAAACAGGGGTCATGCACAAGTGGTTGCAACTAATCTCAAGCAAAGGAGGATGTATAATCTAACCATGTCCTGTGGGAGTTCTTTTATTGACTCAATTAACCTAACTAATGAAAGCAATCCATACTAGTACTCATGATGACAGCAGCGGTACAGCTAACGAGACAAGTGACAAGATAACTGGAAAAACTGGGAATGAAATGAGACAAGCAAGGACTCATACCTCCCCCAAGCTTAAATCTTTG
>JBNLCD010000873.1:0-917 GCA_050303635.1 Anaerolineae bacterium | reverse complement strand
AAAAAAAGAAAAAAGAGAGAGAAAACGTATAGAAAAAGAAGAAAAAGAGGAAGAAAAAGAAAAGCTCCAAGAGTCTCTTCAAATAAAGGGGAAGTCAATATTCTAAGAGGAGAAAAACACTTCAACTTCAAAATCTTCTTTTTGATGTGATTCCATTTTCTCCCCCTCCATCATACCATTTCAAAAACCCTTTCCAAAATCATTGAGAAAGTTTTCTTAACTCTTTTTGAACCATCCTTTAGCTTGGCAATATACATAACTTGAGTTGTACCCTTTCTCTTTACCCATGAGCTCCACATATTTAGCCTTTAGAGGGTAGGATGAGAAGGAACATTTGTTGAGCCGAGGTGAGGAACCACATACCAAAAAGAGTGCCCAAGTGCCTAATGTTGAGGAACCATAGTATCATTGCTATCATATTCTCTCCAATTGATTTCAAAAAGAGGCTAAGTAGGAGAGACACACATGAAAGGTTCCATCTTTCAACCACCCAAGACAAGGTAAAAAATTCCACCAAACCTCCATGAGGTAAGTAGGGACCGCAAGGTATGCCCACATTAATTTATTTGGTAAGTCTAAACATGTGTCTACACTTGTGTTGTCTCGCATCTCTTGCATTGCTTCAGGTTTGGCTTTGCTCGAGGATGAGCAAAAGTTTAAGCTAGGGGGATGTGTTGATGCTCATAAAACTCTGATTTAATGGACCAACATGTCGAGTAAATGTATAAAATAACCATGTATTCACCTTGTCTACTAATCTAGTTCCACGATTTTAGTGTTTATTTGATTTCAGGAACATAGGTACCAAATTGGAGGTTTCAAGAAATTATGTGGAAATTTAGAATTCCACCAAAATAAGTGTCACCCCGGGGGTGTACCTGACATGAGGAGGCAGTGTGCAAAGGCCGCTAACTAGT
>JBNLCD010000872.1:0-985 GCA_050303635.1 Anaerolineae bacterium | reverse complement strand
CAGAGGCATGGCTCGAAACTTGTGAGGCTTATAAACTGACCACGCTGACTTGTGTAAAGGCAGTCGAACTCATGCTAGACGGCAATTATTCAGGCGCACTGACGCCCTCCACTGCATTTGGGGCCGACTTTATCCTTGATATTGAAGGCACTCAGCGCCTCGATGCTCTGAATTAACAGACAGGGTTGTATCAATTACAAAAACCTCGTGTGGTGCGTTAAAATCTGAAGAATTTAATCTACTTAGTTGTAAAGGAAGTCATCTGTGGAATATCGTAATTTAGGTCGAACTGGCCTCAAAGTCAGCGAATTATGTTTAGGCACCATGACATTTCGTTGGACGGCGAGCGAAGAAGAATCTTATCGCATTATGGACACCGCGTGGGAAGCAGGCATCAATTTTATCGACACTGCCGATGTCTATAGTCGTTGGGCCGAAGGCAATCCCGGTGGAGTCGCTGAACAGATTATCGGCAAATGGCTGAAATCCAAACCACGTGACGAAATTGTGATTGCCACGAAAATTCGGGGCCGGATGTGGGATGGTCCGAATGGCGAAGGTTTGAGCCGCCAACATATTATGCTCGGGGTGGAAAAAAGTCTGCAACGGCTGGGCATTGAAGCCATTGATCTGTATCAAGTCCACTACCCCGATTGGGACACGCCGCTTGAGGAAACCTTGCGCGCCTTAGATGATTTGGTGCAACAAGGTAAAGTGCGGTATATCGGGGCGAGTAATTATCGGGCGTGGCTATTGATGAAAGCTTTGGCCGTGAGCGAAAAACATGGTTATGCGCGCTATGATTGCATTCAACCGCATTATCATTTGCTCAATCGGGCGGAAGTCGAGCCGAGTTTAGCCGAACTCTGTATGGATCAAGGCGTCGGCATGATTCCGTATAGTCCCTTAGCTGGCGGTTTTTTGACGGGCAAATATACGCGCGATCATATCCCCGAAAATTCACGTGGGGCAGGCAATGAACGTA
>JBNLCD010000871.1:0-1053 GCA_050303635.1 Anaerolineae bacterium | reverse complement strand
ATTTGGTGTACTGTTTTATTTATTCTTTGTATTGCTTATTTTCGGTCGTTATTATTTAGACGCTGTGAACTTCGGAAATCATCAAGACCTTCAAGAAGAAGATTTTGAGCAGCAGTTAGCGGGGAATCAAGGCAAGTGTTCCTTGACCATATTGATCCTATGTGCTCTCTTTCTCTCTCTAGTATACACATTGGCCTGCATGCTTTAATACTGTACCTAAGCCTCATACTTTAGGATTTGGGTTCATACTTGGTTAGTTATGCTTAGCCATGCAGTCATGAGTGTCATGCAAGTCTTTCCATCTTGATGATGTTGAGTTTGACTTGTGGAGTTTTGAGAGTGCTAGACTTCCATCCGTCGTGATGTGAGGTGGCCGAGGTGACATTCGATGCTGTGGTTTGAGCAAGGTTTGGAATGGTGGAGACAGTTGGATTCCATCAGGTGATGTGGTTGGTTATGCTCGAATCTACTAAGGACTGATTCATAGCAGTAGACACCCCAGGACAACATGTGCCACAATGTGTTTGGTATGGAACGACTTGCTTACTAATTAGGAATACTATAGGTTATGTGTCATGCTCGGTTGAGTGGGGATGGCACCATACTTTGTGATCATACTTTGTGAATAGTCTGAACCATATGGTGCAAGAGGGGATGTTTGTGCGGAAAACCTTAACACTACAAGCAGGGAATGTTTGTTTGGGAAACCATAGCAAAGCATGACATACTCCTGTAGTAGACCTTTGTAACAACATGTAGTGATCTCTTGGCCATACACCAAAGGCAGTGTATATTTGGCAAAATAAAGATTTTCTAGTCGCCGACGGGTGATGAAATCACTACTCATGGGGAATGTGTACAACCTCTGCAGAGTGTAAAACTGTTATAACAGCCGTGCTCACGGTCATGAGCGGCATGGATCCTCACATGATTAGTGGAAACCTGGGATGGGTAATGGTTAAGTCTAGGGATGGGTTGTGTCGAAGTTGGCTTTATTAGGTTGTGGGTCAGTCACGGTGAGACTCTGTAGCATGATCGAGATCATTAGCTTGA
>JBNLCD010000870.1:0-1070 GCA_050303635.1 Anaerolineae bacterium | reverse complement strand
TTGGGTATGAAGCAACTTGCCCAATTGATGAATTATGAAGATATCGACAATGCGCCCGAAGAAAAGGCGCGTGGTATCACGATTAATATTCGTCACGTTGAATATGAAACCGAAAATCGCCACTACGCCCATGTTGACTGCCCGGGTCACCGTGACTATATCAAGAACATGATCACTGGTGCGGCTCAAATGGACGGCGCTATCCTCGTGGTAAGCGCACCGGATGGCCCGATGCCCCAAACGCGTGAACACGTCCTCTTGGCTCGCCAAGTGGAAGTACCCGCGATGGTCGTCTTCTTGAACAAGACCGACCAAATGGACGATCCTGAACTCCTCGAACTCGTGGAATTGGAATTGTCCGAATTGTTGGAAAGCTACGGCTTCGATCCTGATACTCCGATCGTTCGTGGTAGCGCTTTGGCCGCCACTGAAGCTCCGGAAGACATCGACAATCCAGCTTATGCTCCAGTTTTGGAACTTATGCAAGCAGTTGATGAATGGATCCCGACTCCTGAACGTGACATCGACAAACCGTTCTTGATGCCTGTTGAAGATGTCTTCAGCATCAAAGGTCGCGGTACGGTAGTAACCGGTCGTGTTGAACGCGGTAGCCTCAAGAAGGGCGAAGAAATCGAAATCATCGGTCTCGTCGACGAAAAACGTAAGACTGTTGTAACTGGTATTGAAATGTTCCACAAAGAATTGCCCTCCGCTGATGCGGGTGACAATGCGGGTGTACTCTTGCGCGGTATCGACCGCGACGATATTGCACGTGGTATGGTTTTGGCCAAACCCGGCTCCATCACCCCCCACACGTCCTTCAAGGCTGAAGTTTATGTCTTGCGTAAGGACGAAGGTGGTCGTCACAAGGCATTCTTCGCTGGCTATCGTCCCCAATTCTTCATCCGTACCGTGGACGTAACTGGTGAAATTGAATTGCCCGAAGGTGTGGACATGGTCTTGCCCGGTGATAACGTGAACATGATTGTTAACTTGGAAAAACCGATTGCGCTTGAACAAGGTTCCAAGTTCGCTATCCGTGAAGGCGGCTTGACCGTTGGCGCGGGTGT
>JBNLCD010000869.1:0-1122 GCA_050303635.1 Anaerolineae bacterium | reverse complement strand
CGTAACATCTTCAACTCCAAGTACTGAAACAAGTGAACTCTCCTTCAGCATCGCGATAAAATCATTACCTAGGGGCGGTAAAATTACCCGAATCGCTTGAGGCAAAACTATCAATCGCATAATTTGAAACCGCTTTAAGCCAAGACTTTGAGCGGCTTCAACTTGGCCTTGATCAATACTTTGAATACCTGCCCGAAAAACTTCGGATAGGAATGCACTATATGAAATGGCCAGCGCGGCAATAGCGCGATCTGTTTTCTCAATATCACGGGTCTTCAGTTCAGCTAAATATGTTCCCTTGCCAAAAATATCTATGTTTTGACCGTGTATTTCGATACCATATCCAAAATCTGCGTCAATAGCCCACAGCGTCATCCACCCACCAACAATATTTAGTTGTTCGACCAATTTTGGGGTAATGGCAAGTGCAAAGTACAACACTAGAACGAGAGTAGGAATGCCGCGCACAATTTCAACAAAAAGCGTAGCGGGTTGATAAAAAAAGAAATTTTTAGAAAGACGCATCAGCGCTAAAATTAAGCCAAAAACTAATGCATAACCATAAGCTCGGACTGACACAAATATAGTGGTTTCAATCCCTTGTTTTACACTGACCCAGATACTTTGATAAATCTCATCATCTGCCCACTCGCCGTAGACATATATCAATAAACCGATAAGCATTAAAAACCACCACGGGGCTTGCACAATGCGATTGATGAGAATATTACGTTTTTGTGGATTGGGTCTTGTTGCTGGGATTTCTCGTTCTACATACGCCATAAATTTATTAGCCTAATTTAGCAGTTGAGGAGGGTGAATGACCCTCCTCAATAAAGATTTTAAGTTCCTAAAGTTTTAGTTAACCTGAGCGGGCGTGAAATCAAAGAACCACTTGTAATACAAGTAGTCGAGGTAGCCATCGGCTTTGATAGAGGCTAACCCAGCATTGAAGGGTTCCACCAATTCACTCCCAATCGGGAAGATCATGCCAAATTCATCGCGCGAAATCGGTTCACCGACTAGCTTAACTGCATCAGCGGTTGTGCTGACAAACCCAGCGGCGGCGGAAGCATCGGCGGGCATGGCATCAATATCACCGGCCAGCAAAGAAGCGACCAT
>JBNLCD010000868.1:0-1149 GCA_050303635.1 Anaerolineae bacterium | reverse complement strand
AACTGGATGCCGTTGGCGCGAATTATGCCCGACTGAATATTGATGTACCGTGGTTTATTGGTCTGGAGTGGCAAGCGCCCGCTGGACAATATGGTGGCCCCGGTCAAGAAGCCGCTTGGCGGCTGGACACTATTCTCAGTGCCGCTGAAGCACGCGGAATTTATTTGCAACTGACCCTCATTTGGCATCAAGCCTTTCTCGATTATCAAGGTGCACCTGTCGTTATACCAAATTCATCCGCCCATCCTGATCAAAGTGTAGATTTTGATAGCCATCCCTACAATTCGCGCTTAGCGGGTTCCCTCAATAATCCGGGCGGTGTCTTTATTGACTCGGTCTCCCAATCTCTTTTAGAACGACGTTTACGTTATATCAATGCACGGTGGGGTTATAGTACCCATGTTTTTGCGTGGGAAATGGTCGATAGTCTCGATGAAATGGCGAGTTTCCAATCTGAACGTGATGTGGTTTGGCTCAATAATTTAATTGCAAACCTGCGTGAAGTCGATATTTACGGACATCTCATTACGGTTGGCATGGAAAATTACAATGCGCTAGTGAATGCCCAAGCGGATATTGATTTTACCCAAGCACGGGTTTACCAAAATCGTCCGATTGAATCGACTGGCAATCAAGTTGACTTGACTGTGGCGGCGGTTAGCGAAGCAGGTGCTGAAGTCCAACGCCCTGTTTTATTGACTGAATTTTCGCTGAATCGCTGGTTTGAACCGGTGAACGATGACCCAACAGGCGTCCATATCCAAAATACATTGTGGGCGGCAATTTTTGCTGGTGCGGCGGGCAGTGCGATGCCTTATTGGTGGAATACCTATCTCGATCCTCAAGATTTGTATCATCAACAATTGCCCGTTTATCTGTTTACGCAGGATATTGACTGGAATTCCGCGCATTTTGAATTGATTGAACCTGTTTTGACGACAGAACAAGAAGTAACTTATGAGGCGCTTCACCTTGAGGATTTTAATCGTTTGTTCCGGAGCGCATCATTACCGGACACGATGTATCACATCACGGCGAGCGGGGTTGTTCCGCCGCTTTCATTGACAACCAGCTATCTCTATGGCCGTCAATTTAATGCTGAAAATAGCCGTCCGCAAACGTTTGTGGTGACGCCTTCTATTGATACCG
>JBNLCD010000867.1:0-1153 GCA_050303635.1 Anaerolineae bacterium | reverse complement strand
ACCTTGGAAGTAACTCAGCCGTTATCCGCTCCTGCGCTTAAGGCTAAACCAAAACTAACGTTATGATTAATTAAATGAATCGCAATCGCCCGAACAAAAAAGCAGAGAAAGTGTTTCCTCTGCTTTTGAGATGGATTTTACTAAATCTTGTGCTAGCTTGAACGCGATTTTTAGCCCAACCAACGCTTGCGGCGTTTGTAGTGTTTCACTTCACGGTAACTCTTGCGTTCACCCATTTGCGACAGACCCAAGTAGAATTCCTTGATGTCTTCGTTATTAGCCAACTGTTCAGCATCACCATCGAGCACAATGCGGCCATTTTCCATGACATAGCCATAGTCGGCTAAAGCGAGCGCGGCAGTGGCGTTTTGTTCCACCAATAGTACAGAAATACCCTCGGTGTCTTTAATATCGCGCACGATCTCAAAAATTTCTTGCACCAAAAGCGGCGCTAAACCAAGTGACGGTTCATCCAGCATAATCATGCGCGGATGGGCCATAATCGCGCGGCCAATCACCATCATTTGCTGTTCGCCGCCCGACAAATAGCCTGCGGTCCGTTTACGCATCTCTTTGAGCCGTGGAAAATAGTGATATACGCGCTCTAAATCATGGCGAATTTCGCGTCCCCCCAGATAAACCATGCCGCCTGTCCGCAGATTTTCTTCGACGGTCAGATGTTGGAAGACGGGCCGCCCTTCAATGACTTGCGAGATACCCGCGCGCACAATGGCTTCGGCGGAAAGATTATCAATGCGTTGCCCTTCCCACATTACGGAGCCACGCGTAATTTCGCCATCTTCGCCGGTGAGCAAACCACTAATTGCTTTGAGGGTGGTACTTTTACCTGCACCGTTAGGGCCGAGCAAAGAAACACATTGTCCAGTTTCGACCTTGAGGGAAACACCCCGTAAAACCAAGATCACACTGCTATAGACAACTTCAATATTGTTAATTTCCAGCATAATTAAAAATTCCGTTTCCTTTATGTAAAACCAAAATCTTTTGAAAAACTTACTTACCTTGTTTGATCGTCATTGTATAAATTGGTTTTATAAGTTTTGACCCCCTCTGTCGCTAATGCGACATCTCCTCCATACATGGGTGAGAGAAAAATACCTCATATGCCCGCCTCCCCTATGTTTGGGGGAGG
>JBNLCD010000866.1:0-1155 GCA_050303635.1 Anaerolineae bacterium | reverse complement strand
CGCGCCACTGGATTTGCGTGTAACAGGTTTGGTGATTGATCCCCGCGCAAATGATGTCTACATCTTTGAGCGTGACGACTTCCTCAAAACCAATAATGCCTTCTTTTCTGGCCCAATATTGAATGCAGTCGGCGATGATCTGGTGACCATGTATACGTGCTGATATACAGCCCAACCAAATCTACTGGCTCAACTGGACAATGAACCCCAAGGGTGTTCATATTCAGTAGGCATAGACCCTCATCATAGTTGGTCGATACATAATCTTGATAAATCAAAACGAGTGTTTCGCCTGCGGGTGCGGGAATCGCCGCCCGATAATAACTATCTGCGGGAATAGTATCTTCGGCCAAGCACGCTATGGCATAGGTTTCCTGATCGAGATAGCAAATTCCTGATTGATATGTGGCATCAGTTTGATAACTGTCGCCAAAAGAACTTGTGTAATGGAATACGCCGTATTGATTGGGCGCATTATAGATATACGAACCTGCAAAATGACCATCTGTGATTTCTTTGGCGAGAGGACATTCAACATTGCCTGTCGCTAATTCAAACAAACATAAACCACCCCTCATTTCATCTGCGTTGCGATAAACCACAATGATCCGGCTTCCATCAGCCGACCATGTGTATTGGGTGATTTGCGCATCGTTCTCAATTTCCCAATCGGCGAACCAATCACAATTGGCACGGCGTTCACCTGCTTCAGCTAAACACACGTCAGGGACTTCACCGGGGGCACGATATAGGAAGTAGGGGTGCTCAGTCGGTGACCATGCAATGGAATCAATACCACTTTGTGTCCAGCTTGATGCAACCACATCGCCATTATCATCATAAATATTGATGTCTGTTATCAGGTTGCCTTCTCTAAAATAACTTTTACTTACGCCAAGATATTGACCGCCGCCCACCCACTGCACCGCAATATCTTGCGTATCAGGCGGAAAAGATGTTAATAGCCGATGCCTATCTTCGTCTGAATTATGAAAAATGAGCTGTATGGTTGTATCTGATTGATAATGACCTGTATCTATTTCGTTGAAATTGGTTTCAGCGACAAGTTCAAAGGCTAAACCTTGCCCATTGCCTTGCTTGAGATTGGACATGGTTTGCTCACGCGGCATGTCAACATCGTCGGAAGCATAGCGG
>JBNLCD010000865.1:0-1210 GCA_050303635.1 Anaerolineae bacterium | reverse complement strand
GCCGCTGAACTACTTGTAGACGTCGTACAAAATCGCATCCCAGACAAATTCGGCTTTGACCCAATTGATGATATCCAAGTGCTCGCGCCCATGTATCGGGGTCGAGTTGGTGTAACTTCGCTCAACGAAGCACTCCAAGCAAATCTTAATGCTAATCCACAAGGGCGCAAAGCCGAGAAACGGCTAGGTGGAACCTTATTCAGGGTAGGCGATAAAGTTCTACAAACCCGCAATAATTACGATAAAGATGTCTTCAATGGCGATATTGGCCGCGTCCATGGATTTGATCTCATCGAACACCAGATGCTCGTTAGCGTGGATGGCAGATTGGTCACCTACGATTGGGCCGAATGTGATGAACTAACTCTCGCTTATGCCGTTTCTGTTCACAAAAGTCAGGGCTCCGAATATCCCGTGATTGTGATGCCTGTCCATACCCAACACTATATGATGCTCCAACGAAACTTGCTTTACACCGGAGTCACCCGTGCAAAAAAAATGGTCGTTCTGGTTGGAACGCGTCAAGCCATTCACTTAATGGTTAAAAATGATGATGTTTCCCGTCGCTACACGGCCATGGATTGGCGTTTAGCTTATGGATAATTGATTTGTGCGTATCTTTCATCTCGGAGTACAATAAACACATTGTCTTTTCACCTTTTTATGAGAACACGCTATGCACATATTTATTAGCTACGCCAAAGCTGATAGTCGCCAGTTAGCCAGTGCTATTGCTGACGAACTGAAAACGCTCCCCGGTGTTACCGTTTGGTGGGATCAATCCCTTGAAGCAGGATCAAGTTGGGCGGCTGAAATCGAAACCCAAATTGACCGCGCCGATATTGTCATGGTTTTGCTCTCACCGGATGTGCGCCGCAAAGCAAACTCCGCAACAGGCACAAGCTTTGTCAGCAAAGAAATCAACTACACCCAAAGCCTTGGTAAAGAAATTATGCCTATCATGGTGACCAAGACTTCTGTCCCTGTCCAAATCGCTGATCTTCAATATATCGACCTCACCCAAGATTATGAAAAGGGTATGTTGGAAATGTTGAACTCAATTCGGGGACGCGTCGAGATTACCCATATTCGTCCGGCTGGACAACCCACGGAGCGGGAAGAACAAACTTCAGCTAAGCGATTGTTGCCTGTGCTATGGCTCATCGCTGGTTTAGGAATGATTATCTTGTTCGGTGGCGGCTTAGTTTGG
>JBNLCD010000864.1:0-1215 GCA_050303635.1 Anaerolineae bacterium | reverse complement strand
CTCCAAGCGTATTTCAGCGACTTAGCTGTGCGCGCCGACAAGCCATTTACAGCCGTCGCGGAAGGTGCCTTGCAACTCGCGGCGGGTCTCGGTTTACAAGATTATCTGCAACACAGTTATGCGCTCCGTTATCTCGATGAAAACGGCCAGCATCAATATGAAGAAATTATCCCGATGGGGGCGGAATATCCGAGCGACCCTGTGGAAGTGATGCTCGAAGCCGCGCATAGTGACCAAGACGCGATTGAATTGGTCATCGGCGAAATTAACGCGGATGCAGTGGCCATGGTTGAAGTGCAATATGAAGGCGACCAGCGCGTTTTTGTGGCTCAACCCGATGAACAACATGAACAAATTAATGCCATCAATCTGACCACCCGCCCTCTCGCCGAACTCAAGCCCAAAGGCAAACCGGGGACCGCGCGTCTCAAAGCCCAATTTTATGTGGATGGCCAACGGCAACTGCGCGTCACGATTACTGATTTGAAGGGTAATAAAACTCTGCTCAAGGAAACGGTGTTAGGGTTGGTGCAATAAGATTCTGGAAGGCGTTTCAACCGCGGAAAACCACGTCGGGTTTTCCCTACCAGCAATCTAATAAATTTGTGTCCTCAACGTTGATTTGCTGATAAATACACCTCTGGATGTTATCCACTAATTTGGATTGATACACGCAAAAATATTGTTACGGGTAGGGCGGGGTCGATGTACCCCGCCGTTAATTTTGATATACCCTAGAGACCACAGGCAACCCGAAAACTTAGGTCGTTGCGCCGATATTTGCCTCGCTAGTGCGATTTTCGGAATCCCTATACAATGAAATACGGTGCCGCGAAAAATTTCTTTAAGGCATCAAATATGGGGAAATGTTTGTAACCAGACAAGGAAGTGAAAGCCATGCAATATCCGCTTAGCTTAACCAAGAAAATGGGTTCGATGACAGCCCGTGTTGAAATTGAACTCAAGGACGCCAACGGTCAACCGATTTTCTACACGAAGTTTCCATTTAAACATTTGACCAAAACCAAGCCAATCACGTTCTATCAAACCAAAGATGAGACTCAAGAAGTTTTTAGGTTTGAAGTCTTGCAATCGAATCGCAAAGCCCGCGTGGCTTCTGTTCATCTCGCCAATGGAACAGTGGCTGGCTCCGTCAGCTTGCAATCGAGTTCGATGGTGAATATCAAGATTTTGCTGGGTGATCCCAACGGAAAT
>JBNLCD010000863.1:0-1234 GCA_050303635.1 Anaerolineae bacterium | reverse complement strand
AGCATCAAATAAGCGGCATAAGCTAGCCACATGATGGTTACACTGGTCAGACGGGGGTCCCATGTCCACCAAGTATTCCAAATCGGACGCGCCCAAACTGAACCCGTCACAATATTGACGAGTGAAAAAGCGAGGGCTACTTCAACGGTCGCTAATCCGAGGACATCCCATTTTTCTTGACGATTTACCAGATAAGTTACACCAGAAATTAGCGTACCAAAGAAGAGTACAAAGGCGCCAAAGAAAGCGCCCAAATGAATATAGAAGATGCGTTGCACATCCCCTTGAATAACTTCTTTACCGGCATAACCAAAATTCATATACATCGCGCCAAGGAAGAGTAGTACACTCAACCCGGTCAGGCCTTGTAAAATTTTGGTGCGTGTTGGATTGTATGTTGTCATGCTTTTTATCCTTGTTAAATCCAAGCTACATATCACAATTTGTTTTGGGAGTTTTTACACTCCCTGTCCCCAAGATACAGTTGATAAGACCTTAAGATGCCCTTATCAATTTATTTTTACGAATTTGCACGTTTCGTAAACGATTCTCAAGCCGAACCCGATGCCATGCCACATTCAAGCCAATAACACTAAATGCGAAAATATTGAACAGCAAGGTGACTCGAATTCTATCTGAGAAATTAAAACCGCCTTCTGCCGCCGCATTATTTGGCGCAGAACCGATATTTACGGGGTGAATGGTATTGGGTTGTAAACGTACGATGACCACAGTCAAAATTACAGTCGCAAAGGCAATGATGGCATAAAATGCCGCAAATCGCTTTTGAAATTGTGGATGGTCAATCGTTTGGCGTAAAAATAAATACGCCGCATAAATTAGCCACATGATGATAATACTTGTTAAGCGCGGATCGCCTGTCCACCATGTATTCCAGCTAGAACGTGCCCAGACTGCACCCGTTACAATATTGACGAGTGAGAACATAAGCGCGACTTCAATGGTGGCTAATCCGAGCACATCCCATTTTTCGTGTTCTGTAAGCAGATAAGCAATGCCAGCTAACCATGCTCCTAAAAACAGAATAAATGCGGCTGTAAAAGCACCCATATGAATATAGAAAATCCGCTGAACATCTCCTTGCATCACTTCCGTGCCGACATAAACCAAATCAAGTGCAATGGCGACAACGAAGAGTAGGCCACTGAGCAGGGTGAGGCTTTTTAGGATTGAAGTGCGGCGGGTGGATAGTTCAGTAGTCATCAGGTTTTCC
>JBNLCD010000862.1:0-1241 GCA_050303635.1 Anaerolineae bacterium | reverse complement strand
CGTATAGAGTAAGACCCCACTGGTAATCTGGGTATTTTTGGCCTCTTCATTGTGGATGAGAGTCAATTTCAAAAAATCCAGCGCGACCTTCAAATCATTTTCAAGAACCGCAATCCGCCCTAAATTGACATATGCTGTCGCCGTTCGATTGGCATAGCGTAATTCCTGCGCAATATCTAAGGATAGCTCGTAATAATGGCGTGCTTGCGCGAAATCTCCCCGCGCAAAATAAAGTTCCCCCAGCAGATTTTCTGCCCAACATAAGCGTGGAAAATCATTTGTTTCACTAAAGACGGTATGCGCTTGATGCGCCAAAGCAAAAGAATCGCGCCCGTCGTCCAGAAGCACACCCTGATAGATGGCTAAATAGCCCGAAGCCAGACCAATTAGCGTTGGTTCAGCGCTTTGTTCCGCAAAATAGAGGGCCTGCTTCTGCAGTTTCAGACCCTGGTCACGATCGCCCTTATCTTTACAAAGATCAGCAAAATAAATATAGGCCTCGGCCTTCACCTTGTCTGAAATGGGCACCTCAAGCTCGAGAAATTGATGATACCAATTAATGATTTCCTGAATATAACCCTGTCGCCGAAAAATCCAATGCAAACCGGAGATGGTGCGGAGTCCTTTTTCAACTTGTTGGGTTTGATAAAAATATCTTAAGGTCGCGCGAATATTATCAATTTCCAGATTCGTGCGATTAATAAAGTAGCCCTGCCGATTGGTATTGCGCGCCTGAAAAGCCGCTTCAATTTCCTGCAAAAAATAATCAGCATGGTATTGATAGACAGCCTGAAGCGTGGGAGTCGCCGTAAGTTGCTCAGCGGAATATTCGCGAATCGTTTCGAGCATACTAAAGCGGGGCTCATCGTTGCTGTCTTCATACACATCGAGCAAACTTTTATTCAATAACGACGCGATACCATCCACCAACCCGATTTCAAGCCCGTCGAGGCAAATAGCTTCAACACTCGCCAGCGTAAATCCGCCCTGAAAAACCCCTAAGCGCATAAATAATATTTGTTCTTCTTCATCGAGCAAATCGAAGCTCCACGCCAGCGCATTGCGTAAACTGCGTTGCCGTGATGGTAAATCACGCGGGCCATCCTTTAAAAACTCCAAACGATGGGTGAGTTGGTCTAACATCGAATTCAACGGGAACAAATTACTGCGGGCGGCGGCTAATTCGATAGCGAGAGGCAAGCCTTCCAGATAATTACAAATCGCCTCAATAGTTGTGAAAT
>JBNLCD010000861.1:0-1255 GCA_050303635.1 Anaerolineae bacterium | reverse complement strand
CAATAAACATATCTTCTGTAATAAATCCCAATTCATAAGCCATTACTTGCGCTTCTGCACATTGCGGTAAACTAGGTAATATATCGCGCCAATAGTCAATGGTAACTGTCTCAAATTCAATCACGACAGGCAGTAGACCATCAGGTCCATTCCCTTCCTGAAAGGCCATTGAGCTTTGTATATAAACCGCTTGTAACACTTGAAATGTAGTTTCAATTTCTTCGTCAGTACAGGCTTGACGTCCCTTCTCAGACATATTATCAAAAGGTTCGCGGTCAGCTAGCAGTTGCAGTTGTTCATATAAATAGTCATACCGCTCTATCACCACATCTTTAAGATATTCAACCGCCTCTTGATCACTTTGCATGAAAACGTAACGAGCCAACAAGGCATTTACTAAGGCCTCATCTAAAATCATTCCTAATGAATTATTTATGTTTTGAGCTTCAAGACAGAGCGGCAGATCAGGGTAATACTCATGCCAATATTCATAATTAGCATCATCCAATTGAATAAGCACATCCATAAATGCTTCACTTTTGGGCGCATCGCCTAGTTCATAAAAAGTACCTAAGGAATCATTAAAGAATAGTAAACTATCGGTTGTTGCTTCGAGTTGGGTATTGCTACAAGGTGGATATCCGTCAGTTGATTGTGCTACAACAGGTTGGCTAGGGAGCCAACTGATTGTGAAAATCAGTAAAGTAATTACTAACACCCCACGTTGCACGATACTTACTCCGATCAGTTAACTAGGTAACATAACCAGTATACCCTTAAATACTTGTCGGCAACAATAAATTGTACATTATTTTCAGGCTACACCACTGCACCTGCCATTGTATGCATTAGCCTTTCATCAAGTTAATCTCATTCTTGTTCTGCTTGAACGCGTTAAACTGGCCATTGAAAGCCTCGACACACTCATTCCAGCGACAGAATAAGTTGTAGATAAGAAGGTAATAAAAAACTCACTCGCTGTTGAGCAAGTGAGTTTTTTATTATTGGCTTAGAGACAAACTATTCTTCAACAGGAACAGTCCCATATAATTCTTGCAAATGAAGTAGAGGTTCTTCTATATCGATTAAGCGCTGATTACCGCTTGCTAAGAGTGCTCCAGAGACTTCTACATTACCAGCGTAGGCTTCCATTTTGGCCAAATCAGTTAAAATTAACACAATAAACATATCTTCTGTAATAAATCCCAATTCATAAGCCATTACTTGCGCTTCTGCACATTGCGGTAAACTAGGT
>JBNLCD010000860.1:0-1281 GCA_050303635.1 Anaerolineae bacterium | reverse complement strand
GTTGTGTCTAGTCGATCTGGTTATGGTGTGCAGCAGGTGTGAAGCCTGGGTGCATGTTTGGCTACAGGTGGGATGCCTGTGAGCGTTGATCGTTTTTGTGGCTACAGGTGTGACTCCTGTGAGCTTGAGGCCCTTGATTATCGTGGGTAATCCAGGTGCGTGGTCGTGCTTAGTTGTTGTCTAGGTCTAGGTGCTTTCTCTGCAAAAATAAACCAGTTGGTTAAGCTTTTCTTGTTATAAGCTTGCATGTCATTATTTCCTACACTTGCTGAGTACTTTATGTACTGACACTTGCCCTATTTCCTATATATTGCTACTTTGCTTTGCTGCTCAGAAGATGAAGAATACTTTCATGAAGACTTTTTCTAGGCGTGCGAAACCCCCGGTCAACTGCCTGTGGCAAGATGGGGTCTATTCCGCTGTTTAGTCCTTTCTGGACTTGAAATAAATTTTTGTAATAAGATATGATATAATAAAGACATTGGTATTCTGTGCCTACATTTCTGACCGTATGTATGATAACTTGATCCTGGGCATACATACGATGAGCATCTGGTTTTGGCCTTAAAATCGGGTGTGACAGAAGTTGTATCAGAGCTGTGTTGACCATAGGATGCAAGCCTAGAGTAGATTGGACGCCTCTAAGGACATATAGTTTACAAAACTATTTTTCAGAGCTTTAGTTTCATCCTTGTCTTTATTTCATAGGTTTTATTTAAACTGTTATCTTATTCTCTCCTATTTTCAAATTTTAGATGGCAGGTACTCGCAGCACAGCTAGGAAAAGCACTGGACATCAGCCCACTGGACAGATAGCACCAAGCAATGTGCCGCCTCAGCAGGAACCACAACCTGACTCACCCCAGGAGGAGGAACCATTCGAGATTGTAGTCACAGTACCAGCAGGAGAAGACTCACAAGAGGCTCAACCGATGCCACAGAACCACGACTAGCAAGAGGAAGAAGACATTGAAAAAGAAGAAGAAGATGGCAACAAGGCTGAAGGCGAAGAAGATGAAGACTACACTCCTTGGAGCAAGGCCGAGAAAGACGAGATATTCCACGACGCCGATGAAATCAAAACTTTTGGAGATGAAGCCCCGATCCCCATTGGCAGACTGAGGGATTTGTTGAACCGCATCAATAGCACCACTCCACCAGAGTTCAGAATCAAGAGAATTCCGCGTCCTGGCCGAGAAGAGTACAAGGCAATCGTGGAGATCTTCAATGGACCTAATGTGCTCAGCCGTCACAAGGGTCCAGCTTTCAGAGCCACATACT
>JBNLCD010000859.1:0-1283 GCA_050303635.1 Anaerolineae bacterium | reverse complement strand
GGCTTCAAGTGGTGATAAACTCGCTAACAATAAGACCCACAGCGCTACAGATTTGTTGCGAAAAATCGTTTGCGCGAGGGCATATAAGCTGACCAATAGCAATAAACTGAAATAGAGATTGGGGAGGCGCACGGCAAAATCTGACTCACCAACCAAGCCTAAACTGGCTCCGATAATCACATAAGTCGTGGGCGCTTTATCCGTAAAAGTATACGTGAGAAAAATATCATCTTGCAGAACCATACGCCGCGCGCGGTCTGCAAAAAGGAGTTCATCGGATGCTAAATTCGACGGGCGATCTAAACCGTTAACCCGTAAACCAAAAGCGAGTAATAAGAGGGCGACCGCTAGCCCTAAATGCCGTTTAGCGGAGGCTGTCATAAACTTCCAGCAAATGCGGCACAATCACCGACCAATCAAAATGGGCTTGCACAAATTCACGACCCGTTTGGCGTATTTGATCACGTTTGGCGGGATGGCTGAGTAAATTGTTCACGGCGTGGGCAAATTCGCTGGCTTGATCAGCTAAAAGCATTTCTTGGCCAGAGGTGACGCCTAAACCCATCGCGCCAATGGTCGTTGAAACAATGGCACATTGCGCCGCCATTGCACCTAATAATTTGAAGCGGGTGCCGCTTCCCATGCGTAAGGGCGCAATATAAATGGTTGCGCCGCGCCAATAGGGTTCCATATCTTCGACCCGTCCGGTAATCGTGATATTGGGATGTTCGCGCAAACTATCTAAACGTGGATGGGGACGGTTGCCCACTATATAAAATTGGGCGTCAGAATGTTCGGTCAAAACTTGCGGGAAAATTTCTTCGGCAAACCATAAAACGGCGTCAATATTCGGGCGATAGTCCATGGTGCCCGTAAAAACGAGGGCTTTTGCACCGAGTTCGTGGGTGGGTTCAATATGCAAATAATCGCTGACCGGAATCCCGTTTTTCACAACGGTGATAGGGGTATCTGATAATTCAGCGAGCAAAGCTTGATCGGGTTCGCTGACGGCCAAAACATGCGCGGCTAAATCACAGACTTGTCCCTCGAAACGGGTTAAGCGTTTCCATTGAAGCCATGAATAAATTGCGCCGATTAAACCGCGTGGTTTATACCAGTTTTTGATTTCCGTCTGAAAAATGGAGCGTTGTAAATCGGCTTCGGCATTGAGCGAGCCATAAATCAGTGGGATAGCAGGATAAGCCTGTTTGATGGCCGGAAAATAAGTGGTCATTTCAATGCTTTCGGCATGGACCACCTCAATATCCCCTTGGCTTAAGCGC
>JBNLCD010000858.1:0-1327 GCA_050303635.1 Anaerolineae bacterium | reverse complement strand
ATGTTATAGTGCTTGATAATCTGGGCCAAGATTGGCTTCAACTCGAATATCTTGAAATTCCTGAATATCGTGCGCCGCTTCGGGCCCTAGCTATGACGGATTATGAGATGGGGACCACCTTGGTTTGGCTCCAGCATCATGCCTATACATGGGATACCGTCCTCGCTGAAGAAACCATTGAACCCCTTGAATTTGCGATGACCTTGCCGCAATTGCAAACGGGGCAATATCGGGTTGAATATTGGAATCCGCTAACCGGACAATTTATTGGCGAAGAAACTGTGGTTGTAAGCGATGGTGGACAATTTACAGTGAATTTATTACCAATTGATAGTCAGTTGGCGCTCCGCATATTCAACGATGGCGATACGCCGATGCCAACACCACCAACCCCATTCCCAACGCGCACACCTGTGGTAGATGAATAGATGACCATGACCATGCATCCGAATATCGTACTGCTCAAAAAATATGTATCTATCAAATCGCAAACCCGCGTTTTGTGTGCGGGCCTAGACGATGTGACCTATCTTGAAGAAGTTGCCCAAAAAGTCCAAGAAGTTGCTGTCTATCACCATGATGGACGAGTGATTGAACAACTAAAACGCCAACTCAGCCAATATGATCATGTTCAGGTCCATGCAAGTGTATTTCCTGATCAGATAGATTATTTCGATTTGGCTTTAGTGGGTATTCCCAAAGGCAGGGATGTCACACGGGCTGTGCTCAGTACCTGTTTACGCGGTTTGAAAATAGGCGGTGTTGGATTTGTCGTTGGAGCCAATAAAGGGGGTATTAAGACGGCCCTCACGGATATGCAGACATGTACGCGTGCGTTAAGTCTGGGTACCAAACAACGGCATCGCGTTTTTTCAATGAGTAAAACAGCCGAAACAAACTTGTCAGATGAATGGCTGGCTTATGCGCAACCGCGACCGATGACCATTGAATTTAGTGGCGTAACCTATACCGTCCATACACAACCCGGTGTTTTTAGTCATGCCCATTTAGATGAGGGCACACGTCTACTCCTCGAATCACTCGGTGAACTAGAAATTCCTGCTGAACAAAGCTTTTTAGATGCAGGTTGTGGCTATGGGATTGTAGGATTGTATGTGGAGAAGAAATTCTCACCAAGCAAAGTGGTGTGGGCAGATGTCGATTTATTAGCATTAAATTGTGTGCAATCACTCAAACCAAAAGCGCGGGTAGCATATGCAGATTTGACGCAAGATAAGTTGCCCGACGATATTCCATTTGATTGGATTATCTGCAATCCGCCATTCCATCAACAACATGCGGTGGATACCAGTTTTATGGAGAATTT
>JBNLCD010000857.1:0-1333 GCA_050303635.1 Anaerolineae bacterium | reverse complement strand
AGCAGGCGGCGAGGCCATCTTTGTGCGGACCAATATGACTCAACCCGAAGATTGCGAAAATATGGTCAAGACTTGCCTCAAGACATTTGGTCAACTTGACGCGGCCTGTAATGCGGCAGGCATTGGTGGTTTGACTGAGCGATTTGTCGATTATCCTTTTGAAGAATTTCAAAAAGTCATTAATATCAATTTGGGCGGTGTATTTTTAGCGATGAAATATGAACTCCCCGCGATGATTGATAATGGCAGTGGTGCTATCGTCAATATATCTTCTATTTTGGGCATGATTAGCACCTACAATGTGGCCGCTTATAGCGCCGCCAAACATGGTGTTATTGGTTTGACTAAAACCGCCGCCATCGAAAATGCCAAGTTGGGTGTACGCGTGAATGCGATTGGCCCCGGTTCCATTGCAACCCCAATGATTGACGGCATCATGGCCAATGAACGTGCTAAGAATGCGACGTTGCGTATGCACCCGATTGGGCGCGTTGGTCAGCCGGAAGAAGTGGCTGAACTCGTGGTGTGGTTGACATCAGATAAAGCTTCGTATGTCACTGGGGCTTATTATCCTGTTGATGGTGGTTATCTGGCGCAATAAGGAAATCTGAAAATGAGTGAAGAAAGCTCAACGGAACCACAAATTACCAGCGAAAATATTGAACATGCCGAAAAATTAATTGGTTTAGAATTTACCCCTGCCGAGCGCGTGCAAATGCGGGCGGCCTGTGATGAAAAACTTCCAGACTATGCAAAAATTCGAGCCTATCCATTAGATAACAGCATCCCCAATGCCTTGATTTTTGATCCGCGTTTATCTGCGCAACGTACTACGCCTGCGCAAGAAATAGATCGCGCAATCTCGGTTAGTCCGGTGGGTGCGATTGCGCGTCCCGCTAATTTAGAAGATGTCGCATTTTATCCTGTCACGCATCTGGCTGAACTTATTCGGACCCGACAAGTTACATCCGTTGAACTCACAGAAATGTATTTGGCGCGTTTAAGACACTACAATCGTTGGCTGGAGTGTGTTGTCACGTTTACGGATGATTTGGCCATCCAACAAGCACGTCAAGCTGATGAAGAAATTGCCGCTGGTCATTATCGTGGCCTCTTGCATGGCATTCCGTGGGGTGCCAAAGATTTACTGGCGGTGCCCGGTTATCCAACGACTTGGGGGGCCATGCCTTATAAAAATCAGGTGGTACTACAAAAACATCTTCGCTGCCAGCGGCTTGGAATAAGGCAAACGTCGTGTTTGTTTCCGCAGCGACGAATACCTGGCGTTTCCCATCCCAGAGCCAAAAATAACTCTCTGGTTTAGAACTAGGAT
>JBNLCD010000856.1:0-1334 GCA_050303635.1 Anaerolineae bacterium | reverse complement strand
TAAGTTATACTCGACGATATATTATTAGCAAGTAGTCATTTTAGACAGCATTGATAACTCATGGGGAGTGCGAATTTTCTTTATGGTTAACCAGGACATTACGATCAAGCAATTGTGCCAAGCCTTCGTGTATATGCGTCAACAAGGCGCTACTCCCGATTATGCGCTTCAAGAATTGCGTAAATTACGGCCAACTATTGCCAAAGATGAACGCGAAACACTCGTGGGATTTGTGCGTCACTGGGAAGGCACCGAGGGGTCAGCTTATCCGCCAAAACCAAATGCTACCGTCCAAGCTTGGCATCCAGATCATGATAAAGAGTTCAAAAAGAATCTCGATATTTCTAAAGAACATATAGCGCGTGGTACACGTCAACTCTCGGTGGCTCAAGTTCATGAGGCGCAAAGTAATACTATTCGAGCGCTCATTTTCATCGTGCGCGATTTTGAAAATAACCCTATTAAATTCCCACTCCATGAACGAACCGAAATTGTTTTAGGACGGGCCAGTGAAGATAATATTCTAATTCCGGATATGGATTTGAATCCTTATGAAGGGACGGAATTGGGTGTTTCCCGCGCCCACGCCACCCTCACTTACGAGGATGGGGTAGTGACAATTGCGGATATGGGCAGTGCAAATAATACGTTCATGAATGGGGTGCAAGTGCATCCCCGCGAAATTCGGGTGGTGCCCGATGGTGCTGAATTAAAGCTTGGTAAATTGCAGATGCGGATTATTTTTGACCGTTAGACTTTTGTCAGGTTATAGAGAGCATGACATGGGCGGGTTTTAATTGCTCTTTCATCTGGCATTCACGCACATTTAACCCAACAGGCTTAAATTGATAGTTAGCAACATTCTTCAGGTGGTTGTGACGGTACATCTCAACAACAGAAGCATTGTACAGGTTAGGAAGAATGTTGTCGACAACTGAAGCTTGTCCTCAGTTGAACCAACAAAAACAAGTCGCTTATTGTGTCCCCCCCCTCACAATAGAGCGATTTGTTTTTTATAGGTGGTTGTCATGCCAATAGTTAGCGTGTTTTTCTTGAAACTCTTCAGCTAACATGCCGAAAACTACAATATCGTGATATTGGCCAGCACTATAAAACATGCGGCGTAGGTGTCCCTCATTTTGAAAACCAAGTCTCTCATGTAGTTTCAAAGAACCTTCATTAAAAGCATAAACTTGGGCGATCACTTTTTGATAGCGAAGTTCCATAAAATAATAACGGAGCAGTAAAATAATAGATTCGCTGGCAAAACCTTGGCGTTGATAGGGTGGAAAAATTCCAAGACCATAGGAAAATGTACCATTTTGGCCGTTGCA
>JBNLCD010000855.1:0-1348 GCA_050303635.1 Anaerolineae bacterium | reverse complement strand
TTCATAACCATTATTCCTCATTTTTTATTTTGATGCGATTACCCTGAGTTAACCATAGAATTTTGTGAAGCCTAAACTCAGGTTATAATAGAATATAAGATACGCCTGCCTCTGCCCGTAAAAATTCGAAAGAGGATAGATGTATGAAATATTACTTAAGACTAATTTTGATCGCTGTGTTTCTATTGGGTCTAGTTCCCTCTTGGGCACAAACACCAGATGAAACACTAATTTACCCCGAAAATTTCAGTTATCGTGGCGCATTTCGCTTACCCGCTGATCCCGCTGAAGGGATGGGTTGGGAATATGGCGGCGCGGCGATGGCGTATTATCCAGATGGCGACTCAACTTCAAGCGATGCTTATCCTGGCTCACTCTTCGCGACAGGCCATGCTTATCATCAATATGTAGCTGAGATTGCCATCCCCGAACCCGTTATTTCTCCAGACAAGAATGTTGAAGATTTACCCACCGCGAATATCTTGCAAGATTTTCAAGATATTCGCGGCGGCCTCTATGACTTCGAGAATTTTGAACTTCCACGGGTGGGTTTAGCCTATTTACCTGCCCAAGGTGAGCAGACCTCTGGCAAACTCTATTTTGCGTGGGGCCAACACTACGAAGATAATCCCGTCCCGACACATGGCTGGGCAGAAACTGACCTAAGCAATCCACAAACAGCCGGATTGTGGCATATCAGCACCTACAGCAATTACACTGTTAACGATTATTTATTCCTCATCGATCCTGCATGGGCTGACGAAAATCTGGGGGGTATGTTGCTGGCGACTGGACGTTTTCGCGATGGGGGTTGGAGTGGGCAAGGGCCTTCGCTTATTGCGTTTGCGCCATGGTGGGCTGGTAATCCGCCCGCACCCAATTCTATCTTGAGTGCTGAGCCGTTATTACTCTATGGTTCCAGCGAAGAGGGAAGCACGCTCATGATGGATAATTATCACCATTCCGATGAATGGAATGGCGGTGCATGGCTTGGATTAGATGATAAATCTGCTGTGATTTTTGCCGGAACCAAAGGCATTGGCGAGTATTGGTATGGTTTTGCCAATGGTGTTATTTGGCCCGATGAACCACCTTATCCCGATATTCCACCCTATCCAAATGATGATCGAGGCTGGTGGAGCACGAGCTTTGCGGGACAAATTATTTTCTATAACCCAGCCGATTTAGCCGCTGTGGCACGAGGCGAATTGGCCGCGCATCAACCCCAACCCTATGCGAGTTTCAATATTGATGACTATCTGTTCAATGTGCAGTCACCTCAGCAAAAATATCGTGTCGGGGCGATTGCTTACGACCGGGATAATAATTTGCTTTATATGTTTGAGAT
>JBNLCD010000854.1:0-1352 GCA_050303635.1 Anaerolineae bacterium | reverse complement strand
ATTATTCGGTGTGCCGACTTAAGGCCTCGCGGACGACTTGTTCAACGCGCTGACGCATCTGTTGTTCGATTTGGGTGGGGTTGGTATCTGAATTATCTTGATAGATATGGATATTGGTGGGATGACATACACCACAATGGTCACAATAACGTTCGTTATCACCGGGCCGACCCAGACCAATTTGTTGGCGTAAATCGAGCAGTTTTTGGACTTGGTTAGGTGGTAATGATGCGCCGCCCCCTAATTGTTGTACCATATAGAGAATTTTGGCTGTATGTTCGAGACTTTCGAGACGCAAATAAGCTGTCCATACATCTGGGCCAACCGTAAGCGATCCATGATAAGCCAACATAATGACATCGTGCATTTCGATGAGTTTGCTAATTGCATCCCGATTTTCTGCGCCAGAAGGTGTGGCATACGGTGTGGTCGGAATTAAGCCCAAAACCACTATGGCCTCAGGAATGGTACATTGTTGCAAACTCACCCCTGCAATGGTCAAGGCCACGGCAGTGGCGGGATGGGCATGGACAACCCCATGCACGTCATCCCGTTTTTTGTAGGCTTCGAGATGCATCAAAATTTCAGAGGTCGGTTTGAGATCACGATTAGCAACCGTACCACGCCCGACTTTTTTGCCTTCCATATCGACCACAATCAATTGATCAGGTTCCATAAATCCCTTCGCTAAACCTGACGGCGTCGCCAAAATCCGCTCATCATCTAACCGCACCGAAATATTGCCGGACGCCCCGTCAATATATTGAAATTGGTGCATTAAGCGTCCGATATGGCAAATCTGTTCACGTAAGCGACGTTCAGCGTTAAGAGAATAGGTCATAGAAAGCAATCCAAATGATGTTTTGATGAAAAATATCACGCTTATGGTAGCGTATTTGAGGAAACTTGAGCAACAGGTGTTTATGAAAATAAAAAAGCCACGCAATGTCGTGGCTTTGAACTTCGCTATTTCTATGTCTTAGTTTTCAAGCATGACATCCGCAATACGTTCAACTGCCCAGTCAATATCTTCTTGGGAAATGACCAACGGCGGCGCAAAGCGAATAATATGGTGATGGGTTTCTTTACAAAGAATACCCTTATTTTGTAAAGCTTCGCAGAAACGACGCGCACCACCCGCCGATTCATGCAATTCAACACCAATCAACAAGCCTTTACCACGGACTTCCTTGATATGGGGGCTATTGATTTCGCTGAGGCGCTCCATGAAGTATTCACCAAGTTCGGCACTTTGTTCAACGAGATTTTCGTCAACCAAAACGCGCAAAGCGGCGCGACCCACGGCACAAGCTAGCGGATTACCACCAAAGGTACTGCCATGATCACCAGGA
>JBNLCD010000853.1:0-1392 GCA_050303635.1 Anaerolineae bacterium | reverse complement strand
TTTGTGCACCATAGAGGCGATAATCACCCTTATATTCCTTTTCAGATAAATCGCTTTCATATCTTGTTAGTGCATCTTTGTAATAATTGATTTCATACCGTCTCAATGATTTCAGTATGATTTGTTCTCTATCTGATAAATCCTCTAAAATAGTTAAATATTCTTCAAATGTATCGATTTTATCCTGAGAGATGGAATTTATTAACAAATTAGCGAAGTTTCTGATCTTTTCTCTTCTATATGTACGAATTACAGCTCGATATGTACATGAAAACCTGTGAATAAAAGAATTGCTGTCAAGCAAATCTTCGGTAATCATATGACTTAAGGCCAGTTCATCAAAGAATATTTTCTCTCTTTCTTCGACATAATTGCTAATTCTAGCTAAAAATGCTTCATCAAAGAAACCAATTCCACCACCTATGATTGGGACTATCTTTATTAATGCTATCAGATTTCGAATTGCTTGGTTGTTTTGATATTCCTCTGCCCAACTCGGTATTATCTCTGTCATATCTAAATTATCCCATATAGCTATGTAATAACTTTAAATATTATACTATTTTAGCCACCGTGCCAAAACATCAGCGGTATCTTGGCCTAATTGGGGTGGTGGAGTGCGGACAGTAGCGGGCGTCGCAGAAAATTTAACCGCTGGGCCGACTAATTTGATCGTTTCACCATTGCTGAGGGTAACTTCCTGCACCATGTCACGCGATTGACTTTGCTCCAAGGCCAGTGCTTCCGCAACGGTGTTAATCCTGCCGCAAGGGATTTTATAAGCAAGGCATTGCTCAATCCAGTAATCAACAGGTTGGGTTTGTAGAATATCATTTAACAGCGGAATCAATTCGTCGCGATAAGTGACGCGTGCGCCATTGGTTGCAAACCGTTCATCAGCCAGCCAATCTTCGCGATCGATAATCTGGCAGAATTTGGCAAACTGGCGATCATTGCCAACCGCCAGCACAAACTCCCCGTCTTGCGCTGAGAAAACTTGATACGGCACAATATTCGGATGGGCATTACCCAAACGCGGCGGCACAATATCACCTACCAGATGATTGCTATTAATATTCACAAGGGCGGCGAGCTGGGTATCAAAGAGCGATACATCGAGATATTGGCCTTGTCCGGTGCGCTCACGATAGAGTAGGGCAGATTGAATTGCATTGGCGGCATTTAGCCCTGCAATCACATCGGCAATGGCGACCCCAACTTTATGGGGTTCACCGTCAGCGGGTCCCGTAATCGACATGAGGCCTGTTTGGGCTTGGATCACATAATCATAACCGGGACGGGCGGCATACGGGCCGGTTTGCCCGTAGCCTGTCAAACTGCAATAGACCAGTCCCGGATTATCTGCAACTAAATTTTCGTAAGCGAGGCCAA
>JBNLCD010000852.1:0-1410 GCA_050303635.1 Anaerolineae bacterium | reverse complement strand
TGGCCAGTCGCAATACCCAGCCATCAATAAACAGCGTATGCAAAGCAGGCAGGGCATTGTAACTAACTTGCTCTAAGACGCGTAATTCTTCATTGGAAATGGTGGTGAGGCGGATTAAGGAAGCTCTATTCATGATTCCTCGTTGGCGAGTTGTTGGATGAGTTCATCCCGTAAATCAATGACACGCGGATCAATGGCGCGGCCACGTTTCTCTAAATGATTAATGGTATTAGTCGCGAGTTGCAAAACCGCCCGATCTAAATTCTCTTCAGCTAAAACACGAAGCTCATCCACGCCCGGATACTTGCGCGTGGGTTCAATCGCATCGCCCAACATCACAATTTTATCCGTGATCGACATGCCCGGTGCACCGGTGGTGTGTAAATTGCAAGCCGACGCCAGACGCGGATCATTCAAGTCAAAAACTTCATTGGCCAGTGCATAGCCCACTGCACCATGCAATAACATGGGCACGGTTTGTTCCATCTCAGAAATAGGCAGTTGGAAGGCGTTTGCCTGGGCTAAAAGGTCCGCATCACTTAGGGCTTTGGCCGAATCATGGAGCCAACCCGCTAACCGGACCAACAGAACATCATTGGGCGCATAAAGCTGGGCTAAGTGATCAACCATTTCAACGACACCGCGTACATGGGGCATGCGTTTTTCAGGAATCTGTTGCTCAGCCCAGACTTGAATCTGTGCCTCAAATTCAGGGGTATAGTTTTGTGTCATCCGGCGCAATTATCCAAAGGTTTCCGGTTCATCTGGCGTGATATCGTTGAGTTCCGGACGATTAAGTTTGGCTTGGGCCAAGTCAATCGTTTGCGTCGCCCGGCGGGCTTCAATTACAGGCAAGGCTTCATGCGTCGCCCGCTTGGATTTAATCGGCGGGGGCGGATTCAAAACTTCGCCTTCGCGACGGGGACGCACCGTTTCATAATCAAGTTGTTCCTGTTGCGCCGGTAAACTATCTTCATCAACATGATGATGCGCAAAATCGGGAATATTATCGTAGCGCGAACCACCGATGCGTTTGAGCATGGTGTCCGAAATATTTCTGAGGATATTGCCGACACGACCCGCCGCATCTTCATCATCGGCATCCGGCGTCAAGGTTCCCGAAGACATTTTGCTCATTTGCGCAGGCGCATCGGGTGACGGGGTATCATGCATACCCAGCGCTGGCGGAGCGACTTCTAATAAAGCCTCAACTTCATCTTTACTGACTTCAACTTGCCCGATAATTTCAGCATCGTTGGTCTCAGGTGTCTCTTTTTTCGGCGCAGATTTACCGGTTAAGATTTGCCAACCCCGTCCGCGTAACGAGGCGCGTGGTTTATTGTCATTTGCCATAATTTATTTACCTCGATTGATGACTTCTTGAGCAAGGGCACGATAAGCAAAAGCCGC
>JBNLCD010000851.1:0-1422 GCA_050303635.1 Anaerolineae bacterium | reverse complement strand
AGCAACTAATCCATGCGGGGAACAGTGGTTAGGCCCATTTGAAAATTGCTGTTTGGGTTCCGTCAATTTAGCCCAACATATCACCGATGAAGGTGAAGTTGATTGGATTAAGCTGAAGGAATCTATCCAAATTTCAACACGTTTCCTCGACAATGTTGTGACGGCCAATGCTTATGTGCCCGCGATTCCTGAATTGCGCGAAGCCGCTGAAAAAGTGCGCCGTATAGGTTTAGGCATTATGGGTCTCGCCGATATGATGTATGCCTTGGGTGTGCGGTATGGCTCCGAGGAAGGCCAAGAATTTGCCAGCCAAGTCATGGAATTTGTCCGTTATATGACGATGCAAACCAGCATTGATTTGGCGAAAGAACGTGGCCCGTTCAAGGCGATCAAGGGCAGTCGTTATGATGCGGCCAACTTGCAATGGAAATTGCCCGCACCTATTGTTGAACACAAGACCAACTGGGGTCGTCCGACCTTGGATTGGGAAAAGATTGAAAATGGCATCCGTGAAAACGGCATCCGCAACGGTGCCCAATTAACGGTAGCCCCGACAGGCACCATCGCCACCGTGACAGGTTGTGAAGGTTATGGTTGTGAACCCGTTTTTGCATTGGCTTATATGCGGTATGTCAACAAGAACGCTGGTAATAGCGACGAACAAATTACGTTGCAATATACCAGCCCGCAATTTGAAAAAGCTTTGCACAATGCAGGCTTAGATGACGACACCATCGACTATATTATTGAACAAGTCAACATGAAGGGCTCTTGCCAAGAAATTGACGAAGTTCCTGAAGAATTGCGCAATACATTTGTGGTGGCCAGCGATATTTCGGTTGAAGAACATATCCGCATGCAAGCCGCTCTCCAAGCGCATGTTGATAACGCGATCAGCAAGACCATCAATGCGCCCGCCCACGCGACACTTGAAGATGTCGCCCAAGCTTATAAGCTTGGTTGGGAACTCGGCTGTAAAGGTCTGACCGTTTATGTCACTGGTAGCCGCCAAAAGGTTGTATTGGAAACCGCTGAAACCAAGGCCGAAAAAGAAGATAATGAAGCTAAGGAAGTTGTTGAGACCAACGAAAAACAACTCGATATGCCTTATATCTTCAATCACCAAAAGAAGCCGCGTCCGCGTCGCTTGACAGGTTACACCTATCGTACACCGACTCCGGCTGGGACAACCTATATCACCGTGAACGAAAATGGTCATGGTGCAGGTCAACCTTTTGAAGTATTCATGCATACCGAAAAAGCGGGTTCTGAAATCGCCGCTGTTTCCGAAGCGATGGGTCGTTTGATGTCCTTGATTTTGCGTCTATCGTCACCCGTTAGCCCGCGTGATCGTATCAAGCAAATTGAACGTCAATTGCGGGGTATTGGTGGGCGTCGCCAATGGGGTTATGGTCCGAATCG
>JBNLCD010000850.1:0-1447 GCA_050303635.1 Anaerolineae bacterium | reverse complement strand
GGTGCGGGTGGCTTGCGCAATAATATTGGTTTCGGCATTCAAATTGACAGCTGGAAATTCACCCGTTGCCAGCGGATTACCCGTCGCATCCGCCCCAGCGGCACGCACCAATTCATCGTCCTGCGTGAGGAAAATAAATGAACTGTAGAAATCAAAACGTTGATTGACCTCAATCACAACCTGTTGCAGGAGTTTCTCAATATCGAGAATGGTCGTGATATGGCGTGACACTTCACCAGCCACTTGCACATCCCGCGTGCGATCTGCCACTTGTTGCTCAAGGGTGTTCACCATGGTTTCAAGTTGGCTGACGGTATGGTTAATCCCTTTTTGCAGATTACCCATTTCATCGGCAAAATTAATTTGCTCCGGCACCCGCGCGGACAAATCACCTTTTTCAACATCGTTGAGTGTCGCCAAAACACGGTTAATCGGTCCCAAGACCAAGAAGCGAATGCCGAGGAAAATAAATAGCGAAGTCAACAAAATAGTGAAAAGTGATGCACCCACCAAGGTTTGTTGTAAATCGGCTTTGATAGCTTCAGTTTCCGTTGTGTCTTTCTCAACATAAACAATGGTATTCAGCGCACCGTCGTCACCGTAAATAGGCAAAACAAGCACCAAATAATCATTCCCATCACGGGTTATGTGTGAGATGTCTTCACTGGGATTTGCTAAATCAATCAGGGAATTATCAATGCTGTCATCATCCAGATAACTAATCACAGTCGAATTACCGCGTCGCTGGACCAACCCATCTGGTGAGATAAATACCGCTTCGATTTGTTGCGGATTGTCGTTAGGTGGTTCGCCCCGTTCATCATTGATGTCAAGTGTAATGGCTTCGTCAACGGTTGTCTCATCGGCGGGAGCGGTCATGACATTGATCAGTTGGGCACCAAAATTTTCATCGCGGACAAATTCAACCACTTGACGCACGGCGGCTTCATCTGCCGCATCAAGTTCATTGGATATCCGTTGGGTATAAAAATAACCGAACAAGCCGAGAATGATAATCTCGGTGAGAATGATGAGACCGCCAATTTTAAAGGTCAGTCTTTTAAGGAACCAATTCATAATCCTAATATATTCCAGTCAATATTGCGCGTACTTGTACAGGTTTTTTGTTCATCAACCAAGTTGATTGCACTATGGTTGCTATCATAGCAAGAGTTTAGGACTAAAGTTTTAACTCCGTCTTAAATATGTGTAATGAATTTGTTATCTGGGAGATTCGTGGCTGATAATGCTAAAAATTGATCTTAATACTTCGCAAAATACGGCCAAAAAAGCGCCGGATTCATGAATCCGGCGCGCGTATTTAAGGTGGGTTAACATATAAGGCGTTTTAGCATGGCAAATTTCATGCCCAATCGGCCCACAAGATATTTTGTTGATATTGAACACGGTAGGCTGAAGCCGTACCGCTAAACTAAAAACAAGCATG
>JBNLCD010000849.1:0-1454 GCA_050303635.1 Anaerolineae bacterium | reverse complement strand
AAACCCTGATCGTTACCCACATCTTATGTCGAGTTAAGATCAGCCCCAAGTTGTAGACCTTCAAGGAGCGTTAGAATATAAGTCCACCCTTTCCATATGGTGCGCCAACCGGGTGCGCCATCTCTTTTTCGTCCAAGGTGTCCGCCCGTTTTGGCTACGCACTGCCAAAATTGGGCGAGGGTTAAGTTTGCAGGGTCGAGACAGGCCAAATGGGCAACAACTTGGACAAGTTGAGGGGGTAAATGCGCCGGGGCTAATTCATCTGGCATGTGGCGTGCCCACTCCCGTAATTGGAGAAGGCGTACGGCCACAACGCCCAGTATACCTAGTAAACGCCAGAGACGATCTTTGGTTTTGAGTTGACGGTCTTCCATACGACACCCTGTTTTAAGACACTGATGATAATCTTCGACAATGAATCGGTTTTCGTACCAAGTCAAGCGGTCATGGGCTTGCGCTAAGGTTAAAGTTGGGACTGAAGTGACTAAAATCCAGTTGAGCGGTTGAGCTACATCCGGCGGTGGATTAGCTTCCCAGGCACGAATAAGCCAGGCTTGAATGGGTGCCAGATGGCGACTATGAAAGGGTGCTTGAATAGTCAGGGCGGTAAAACCAATAGACAAGTTTACCGTCCGCCATCCAAGATTTTCATCTTTATGCTGGATCGTCTTTGTATCTTGCGCAAGAAGGGTCTGGGCAACAGTTTGCAAATGGCTCACCGTCTCATCTGGCTCAACAGCGACCCGTCGATCTACGTAGGCTCGCACCAAGAAATGGCAATGATAGTGCAGACATGCTTGGAAAAAAGTGAAAACATCGCTCCCCCGATCACCCACATGCACCCAATAGCTGTCCGGTGGCGCTACGCCAATCGCCGCCACTGTTTCCTCCCACACTTGCGACTCGCGTTGCCGTTGCGCGCGTTGATGGCTACTCTGCTTTGCTCCGCCGGTAGCTTGACGCACATATGGCTTTTGGTACATGAGGCCTAATACACGCCGGGGATTCAGTTGAATGGCGAGCGCATTGTGCAGATAAAATCCATAGCCCCGTCCATCGCCAATACTCCCCAAGCCTTGCACTTCGCGACCTGAATAATCCATGTCTGTGGTATCTTGGATGATCAGCACTAATTCTTCGCCCGTTGCCGCTTCCCGCGTTTGCGCCCAATGGGGTGTCATCAGTTGCTTATGGCTGACTTGGGGTGAGTTCAGGAAACGATAGGCCGCCTTGGTGGCACCCCAACCCTGCATTTGTTGAGGTAATGATCCCATCGGATTATCTGCTATTGCCCCGCCCATCTGTACCACGCGCTCTTGGCGTCGTTGATCACCTAACTCAACTTCGCCAAAAACACATTTACTCCAGCGTTGTCCACAAACTTCCAACATTGTCCCCACCTTTTTCCCTTTATTTTTAGTATATCTCAAAGAATGTGGGTAACGATCAGGGTT
>JBNLCD010000848.1:0-1479 GCA_050303635.1 Anaerolineae bacterium | reverse complement strand
CGGAGCTAAAAATCACTACCCTATGAATGGGTTTAAAACCACGGGTGCGACGGGCGTAATCCATTTATTGGACGCTGTTTTTTAGCTATGGATTTTAATCCGTAGCGATTGCGCCACCTAGACTATTTAACCTTCCCCAAAAAACCCACCCTTGTGAGCCCCCAACCCCTCGCCCACGGGCAACTGGTAGGGAAAAATCTGTGTATTTTTCCGCTTATGATGCGACGCAAACTCCTGTGAGGATCTCTCTACGCTACACAATCCTTACATAGCATCCACACAATTTCCACATAATCTTCAGCGAAAATATGCTCAACTGATAAGCAAAACTTTAGCTGGAGGCTAAACAAAATGATGCAAAAAATCGTAATTCTAATTTTGAGTTTGACAGTAGTTGGCGCGGTTGGCGTTGGTGTTTATGAAGCCAATCAAGACGATAGTAATGACACACCCGCTGTTTTACACGATGGTGAACCGACAAATGATGTCGTTGCTGAAGTTGTGGACCCCACCGCGACCGAAGCCCAATTCGAAGCGCAATTGGGCGCTCCGACCGATGAACCTCAAGTTGATCCAACCGCAACATCCGCCACATTGGACATGAAAGGTCAAACGACCAGTGCCACCACGGCTGAACCCGTCCAACAAATGGCCGCTGTCGAAAGTGTCGGCGATGTGTGGGAAGCATTCGGGATTATCACCAGCATGAATGATTATGGTTTCACGCTCGACAATAACTACTATGTCGAACTCGGCCCACCCGATTTTTGGCAAGCCCAAAATGTCAATTTAGTTGTCGGTTCGATTGTCCAAGTGAGCGGCTTCAATAATGGCGATCAAATTCATGCGCGGCTCGTTACGACTTCAACCCAAGAACAAATTACAGTTCGTACGGAAACTGGTCAACCGCTCTGGTCCGGTGGTGTCGATAATACAAATGGTCAAGATCAAACCCATCAAGATGGGAATAATGTTCCGGTCAGCGAATGGGAAACTTATGCTGGCGTACTCAATATTCGCGGCAATAACAATCTCACGCTTACCCTGAATGACGGTACGGTTATCGATCTCCAAATGGGTCAACCCCGCTTCTGGCAAGGTCAAGAAATTGAACTCACGAGCGGGGTGGATGTGACAGTCATGGGTTACTGGCAAACGACGAGTTTCCGCGTCGGTACGCTCACCAAAGACTTGACGCAAGAACGCTTGATGATCTTAGACCCGAACGGACGTCCTCTCTGGGCTGGACTGGGCAATACTGGCACAGCTGGCAACGCTGGTAATACTGGCACCACCCAAAATGATACGACTTCTGTAAACACCTCGACCACTGGCAACAGTGGTCAAGGTGGGAATGGTAATGGTTATCGTGGTGGCCGGAATTAAGTATTGTTCAGGTGAGGAGAGATACCGATGACAACCGTACATGACGATCCCCGGCCTGAAAGTCTGCCTCAACGGATTAAAGAATCCATCCAA
>JBNLCD010000847.1:0-1484 GCA_050303635.1 Anaerolineae bacterium | reverse complement strand
ACGGTTACGGATGAACTTCGTAATCAAGATCGTCTGGAGGAAATTGGCGGCAGTGCCTATATTACGTACCTCATCAATAACACACCCACCCATCTCCACGCGGATGCTTATGGTCGAGTCGTAGAGCGAGCGGCTATTCGGCGGCGATTATTGGGTGTGGCCAGTGAAATCGCGCAATATGCCACTTCCGCCGATGCCGATGTTGATGAAGTAATCAATCGTTCTGAATCAGCACTTTTTGCGGCCACCGAACGCAACATGAAGCGCGAAATTACTTTAATTCGCGATGCAGTTAGCGATTATTTTGATCAAATTGAATTTCTCTACGAAAACCAAGATGAGCGGCTCGGTGTTCCCACCGGATTTACAGACTTAGATGGCTTGCTTGGTGGTTTGCAAAAAAGTGATCTCTTGATTTTGGCCGCCCGCCCCGGTATGGGTAAAACATCGTTTAAACTCAACGTAGCTCTCAACGCTTCACGCCTTGGGGCACGCGTGGCCATTTTCAGTCTCGAAATGGGCAATGATCAAATTGTCCAACGCTTTATTTCGTCCGAAACCGGCATCAACACACAGGATTTACGCCTAGGTCGGCTTGATGACGAAGATTGGGGACTTTTTGTGGAAGCCAGTGGTAAGTTGGCTAAAATACCCATTTTTTTAGACGATACACCCGCCCTAACCCCAATTCAACTCCGTACCAAATGTCGCCGTATTCACCGTGAATATGGTCTCGATCTGGTGATTGTGGATTATTTGCAATTGATGTCTTCGGGGCGTGGCCGTATCGAAAATCGTGTGCAAGAAATTAGCTATATTTCACGCCACCTGAAGGAACTTGCGCGTGAACTCAAAGTTCCGTTGTTAGCAGGTGCGCAACTTTCACGTGCGGTGGAGCAACGCGGCGATAAGCGGCCTCTGCTTTCGGACTTGCGTGAAAGTGGTTGTTTAACAGGAGATACGCTCATCACGCTGGCAGATACAGGGCAACAAGTTCCTATTTCAGAGTTAGTTGGGCAATCAGGTTTTACTGTTTGGGCACATAATGAAGAAACCCAGAAACTAGAAAAATCTTCGGTGAGCAATGCCTTCTCAACCGGTGTAAAAAACGTTTATCGGATGACAACTCGATCTGGTCGGACGATTCGCGCTACTGCTAATCATAAATTTTTGACCATTAATGGTTGGAAACGTCTGGACGAACTAACTGAAGGTGATTATCTCGCCACGCCACGCTATATAGCTTCACCTGAATCTTCGACTATGAGTTACCCCCAATTAGCTCTATTAGGGCATCTTATTGGGGATGGGTGTACATTGCCACGTCATGCCATTCAATATACCACTCGCGAAGCGGACCTAGCGCAAATTGTAGTTGATTTAGCTGAAGAAGCATTTCCAGATGATTTGGTGCCACGTATCAAGCGAGAAAGAACTTGGTACCAAGTTTATTTATCATCAGCTAACCATCTAACACATGGTGT
>JBNLCD010000846.1:0-1507 GCA_050303635.1 Anaerolineae bacterium | reverse complement strand
CGGGTGCCATTGTGCTGGATTCTTTGGTCAGCACGGGCATCCCCATCTTCATCTCGTTCGGGGTCGATGAATTAACCAAATCCTCCTCAACCGATGTGCTCATCACCCTCACCTTGGGCGTGACCATCTTGGGGAGCATGGCGTGGGTTTTTAACATGATTCGACGCTGGTACTCGGCCCAAGCCATCGGGAATGTGGTTCTCAAATTACGAGAAGATGCCTTCGATGCGGTGATGCAACGCGATTTGTCGTTCTATGACCAGTTTCCGTCCGGCAAGATTGTGAGTCGGGTCACCTCCGACACCCAAGCCTTCACCCAAGTCGTTGACCTGACCATGAACTTGATCAGCCAACTCTTATTGATTATCTTGCTGATTGGTTATCTCGCGTTCATCAATACCGAACTCACCCTGATCACACTGGGTATTGCGCCCTTTATCATTGCCACAGCTTTGGCCTTCCGCCGCATTGCTCGTAAAACAGTAACCCAATCGCGCCGGATTCACGCCACCGTGAATGCCCATGTGCAAGAAACAGTCAGCGGGATTCGTGTGGCTAAGACGTTCCGCCAGGAAAGCGCCATCTATGACGAGTTTTTGGATGTCAACAAGCAAGCTTTCCGCATTAACTTGCTGACAGGCTTTACCTTTAGCAGTATCTTCCCGATCTTGAATATCTTGGCCGGAATTGGCATCGCCTTACTCGTTTATTACGGGGGTTTAGGCGCCGATGCGGGACGGATTAGTGCGGGGGAATGGTACTTGTTTATTCAGGGCATTATGTTGTTCTGGTTCCCGCTGACCAGCATTGCTTCTTTCTGGAGCCAATTCCAGTTAGGGCTCGCCGCGGGTGAACGTATTTTTGCGCTCTTAGACGCCGAACCGAATGTGGTGCAAGTCGCTCGTTTCCAACCCGACGACATCAACGGCAAGATTGTTTTCCAAAATGTGAATTTCCACTATAAAGAAGATGAACAAGTCTTGCGCGATTTCTCATTGACCATTCCGGCAGGCCAAACCTTAGCTTTGGTTGGTCATACGGGGTCCGGTAAATCGAGTGTGACCAAACTTGTCGCGCGTTTCTATGAGTTCCAAGAAGGGCAAATTCTGGTGGATGGCCACGATATCCGCACCTTTGATTTGCTGGCCTATCGCAGTTTTATCGGCTTTGTCACGCAAACACCGTTCTTGTTCGACGGCACCGTATTCGAGAATATTCGCTACGGTAAACCTGAAGCAACGGATGCTGAAGTTGAAGCCATGGCGCGTCAAGTCGGCGGTGGCGATTGGATTAAGAGCTTGCCGCTCGGTCTGGAAACCGAAGTTGGCGAACGCGGCAGTAATCTCTCGATGGGCCAACGGCAATTGGTTGCTTTGGCGCGCGTGCTCTTGCAAGATCCGCAGATTTTGATCTTGGATGAAGCCACCGCCAGCATTGACCCGCTGACCGAAACGCTTATTCAAGAAGGGTTAGACTTGGTTCTGCAAGACCGCACCGCGATTGTGAT
>JBNLCD010000845.1:0-1561 GCA_050303635.1 Anaerolineae bacterium | reverse complement strand
TCACCCCCTAGCCCCCTCTCCCACTCGTGCCTCATGGGCGAAGGGGAATTTTTTGAATATTCCCGTGGAACAGCGGCAAACTGTTCCCAATGCGCTTCATAAGTTGGGAGAGAGTGAATAATGGATGACTTGATTTGGGTCAGTACGTTAGCGGGTATTGTCCGCACCGCCTCCCCGATTTTGATTGCGGCCCAAGGTGAGCTTCTCACGGAGCGCGCGGGCGTGGTTAATCTCTCGTTGAATGGTTCGATTATGCTCTCGGCGGCGGTCGCTTTTGTGGTGGCGCTATCGAGCGGGAGTATTATCTTAGGCATTGGGGCGGCCATGTTGGTCGGGGCCATTGTTGCGTTGATTATTATGCTATCGAGCATGTTCCTCAAACTTGATCAAATTGCGGTCGGTTTTGTCCTGACGCTTTTCACGGCCGATTTAGCTATTTATGTAGGCCGCGATTATACAGTTCGTTCCGGACAAGATGTCGAAATTCCGGTGAGACCGATACCGCTTCTTAAAGATATTCCGATCTTTGGCGATTTGTTCTTTAACCATAATCTGGTGATTTATTTCAGCATGTTGCTGGTCATCATGGTGTGGTTCTGGATGTATCACACGCGTTTTGGCCTTGAATTACGCGGGTTGGGTGAACGTCCACAAGCGGCGTATGTGCGCGGGACACGGGTGCAAGCATGGCGCTTTTTCTATGTGATTTTAGGTGGCGCACTGGTTGGTTTGGCCGGCGCCTCTTATTCGCTGAGTGTGAAACTTGGCTGGAAGGAAACGAGTAGCCCCAACGGGCAGGGCTGGATTGCGCTGGCGATTGTTATTTTCGGGGCATGGCGACCTTATCGCGTAGCAATGGGTGCTTATCTTATTGTGGGTTTGCGTAAAGTCGCGGAAGAATTGCAAGGCAATCCTGTAATTGATGTGCCAATTCAAATTGCGAATATGGTGCCGTGGATTTTGATGTTGTTCACGTTGATGTTTGTGTCGAGTGGGTTAATTGAGCGCTTCCTGATCGTCTTGCCGCAAAAATGGCGACCTGCCGCCCAACGTTTCTTACAATCGAGTCCACCGGCGGCGCTGGGCACAAACTTCGAGAAAGATTGATGTTGTAATCTGACGAGGTCGTAAACTATGTTTGAATCAGCAGATTTAAGTGATGAAGAAATTAAAGCCATACTAAATTATAAATTTTCCAAGCCTGTCGGAGACAAATATTTAGAATATATACGCTTGCTTCACAAATCAGTAAATGAAGTCTCTTTGTTCGAGCAAGCCGAAGATTTTCATCTACCTATCTATCGCTTTTGGTTTTTTCCGATGGAGTTGGTTACAAATGTATTGATAATTCAATATAAAATTGATTGTGTTCAACTGACAGTCAAGTGTGACCGTCCCTATGTGACAAGCACAAGAATATTATCTGCACCAGAAGTTAAGAATCTTGAACAGGTAGTAACAAATCAATCATTTTGGAATTTACCACTGAGGATTGATAGGAACGGTATTGATGGATATGCCTTCCTTCTGGAAGGTATTGTAAATGAAAATTATCATATAG
>JBNLCD010000844.1:0-1591 GCA_050303635.1 Anaerolineae bacterium | reverse complement strand
GTTTGATACCGTCAATTGATTTTTGCAGTTCGGGGAATTCACCTTGGAAATCCGCTAAACGACGATTGTCTTGGCGGCGTTGTTCTTCAAGGAAGCTAATGCGGCGTTCGGGTTCGTCCAGTTTTTTAGCGATATCTTCGACGCGTTGTTGGACTGCAACCAAGGAGGATGAAATTCGGTCCCGTTCGGCACGGGTAGCGGCAATTGTATCAAATTCGCGTTCAATCTTGTCCAGACGATCACTGACATCGCGGAGCGGGCGTGACATCATTTCACGGGTATATTCGGTGCGTCGTTCAGTTTCCCGATCCGACACGGCCCGTTTCGATTCAATATCCTCCAGCATTTGCCGCATTTCGCCACGGAATTGTTCCATGAGTTCGGTATCACGTTCAGCCGGCATGAATTTGGCTTGCATGCTGACTTGTTGACTTTCAAGGCCATTAATTTGCTTATTGAGTTGACCCATAAACTCTTGTTGGTTTTTGAGTTGCTCTTCGAGCCGCGCAATGGTGTTTTTATCACGGCGGCGCTCTTCGTCGAGCCATTCAATCATACGCAGGGCTTGTTGTAAATCCATCTCGTATCCTAGATCTTGCTATGGTTGAGTTATTTTTCTCGTCATTTTCGTCCATTATACACAATCCCACTCTAAACCTCATGTCTGTTTTTACAGTGCAAACCACCGCAATCATGTTACAATAATGACAGTTTGATGGTGGAAGCCTAAAATAAAACTCACAGTTGAGTGAAATCTACCTAATTCATTAAGGAGCAATAGAATATGGCGCATATGGTTCGTGTCCTCAATTTAGCATCTTATAAAAATGTGGAAGAGTTTGAAAGTGAAATTGCCGCCTATTTAGATGACGGTTGGCACATTGCCGAAAGCGGTGGCGCTGGGGCTGGTGGTACAGGCGACAGTGATAGTCTCTTCTTAAATTATTACGTGATTATGGTCAAACAAGATTAGTGCCATCCAATTTAGGTCCTAGCCGAGTTTCACCCCATTATTTTTGACATCCAAAAGGCGAATTTATTAAAGAGTACACTCTTAATTCGCCTTTTTTAGTCATTGAGTTTGCAAGGTAGCTGTAGAAAAAACGAGAATAATCATGCTCAAGATTCGGAAAGCAACCGCTGATGATTTACCCCAAATATATCAATTTGAGCAAAAATATATTGAAGAGATCGAGCCCGCGAATCTGAAGAGATGGCAAGCCGCTGAACACAGAATTAAGCAAGACCTGGAAGCAAGTCTCGCCAATATGTTTATCGCTGAAGATCAAGGGACAGCGGTTGGCCATTGTTACTGGAATGTCTATGAAGACCATGCCCATATTTTTAGCATTTTCGTTCTTAAGCCCTATCGAAAAAGCGGGGTGGCTTCTCAACTAATGCAACACACCGAAGCGCATTGCCAAAAAGCAGGTTATACAAATTGTCGGCTCCAAACCCTTAAGACCAATCCCGCCCAACACTTTTTTCAACGCGCTGGTTATGAATTTGTAGAACTTGAGGGTGATTGGCAACAATATGTCAAATATTTTTAGTCGATTCGTTTGACGCTTCGCAACTTCATCCAATGCTT
>JBNLCD010000843.1:0-1598 GCA_050303635.1 Anaerolineae bacterium | reverse complement strand
CTCATTGCTATCTATGCCAGCATTTTGGCCCAGACGATTTTGCATAAACGTGGCGAAACGCAACGTATCAATTTGGCCGTGCAAACCGAGAAAATTCAATTGCTCGAAGATTTAATTAGTGACTTATCGCATGATATTCGCACGCCGCTAACTAGTATTCACAATTATTTGTATCTGCTGAAGAAACAAACAGATGTCACGAAATCTGAAAAACACTTAAATGCCTTAGAACGGCAAATTAATCATCTGACGCGGCTTGTTGAAGATATTTTGGCAATGGCCCGTCTCGATAAAAATGAAGGTTTCTTATTTGAAGAAGTGGGCCTGAATTCCTTGCTGGAAACGGTTATTCAAAACTATAAACATATGGCCACTCAACGCGGGATTGAGATATCTGTTGTTTATGAAAATTCTTCATTAACGCTACTGGCCAATAACACCGAACTCGCGCGTGCCCTCTCCAATCTACTGGAAAACGCGATTAACTATACCCCCGATGGTGGCCAAATCACGATTCATGCCAGTGAACAAGATCATGAATTGGTTATCAAAATTGCGGACACCGGCATTGGCATTAGCGCAGAAGATTTAACGCTCATATTTGATCGATTTTATCGCGCGGACAAAGCCCGTAATACCATTAAAGGCGGGACGGGTCTCGGTTTGGCCATTGTAAAGCGAGTCATTGAACTCCATAACGGTCGCCTTGAAGTGGAAAGCACGCTGGGGCAAGGTTCGACGTTTACGATATGGTTGCCGTTGAAAAATTCAATCGTGCCAAGTTCAACGTGATGCAGAATGCAGGGAGAGGGCATACCTCCACTGAGATATACCCTCTACAAATTTAGCTATTGGGGTTGAACGACAAACTCGCTCACAACTTGCGGTTCACGGGCCAAAATTTCGTCTGGATTGTTGGCCATTTCTTCGGGTGTATAGGGCGTAATGCCGTAAGTGATGACCCGTAAAGCTTGGGTATCCGCATCAATCTCAAATTCGGTCCACCCAAATGAATTGGTAGAGTGATAGCGACCAGAAATCAATTCCGCATCGATCCCCTCCGCATCTTGTAAGCCCACCGGACTATAACCCAACGGTTCAACCTGAGCATTTATCAAAGTTTCCATGAAGATGTCTTGTTCTTCTGGTGTGCCGTTGAAATAAGCGGCTTGTTGCTCTTCATCAATCAAACCGAGATCAGCGGCAATACTCACCACGGTAGGTCCAAGGGGTTCTGAATACGATACCGAGCCAGTGATAATTTCCCAAGCCGCGACGGGTGTATGCGTACCTTGCAAAAGATCACCGAGACCGTTTTGATAGGTCAGATTATTGACCAACATCGTATGTAAATCGGCTGAAATAAAGACCACATTGGTGATTTCATTATCTTTGATGAATCTCAAAATTTCGGTACGTTCGGCGGCATAACCTTCGAAACGATCTTCAGCCAGAAGACTGCCCAAATTTTGAATGGGTTCCGGTACCATAATGAATTTCCACGTGATGCCTGCTTCTTGCGCGGTCAACAAGTCGGCTTTGAAGTCTTCAACTTGAGCTCGACCCAGCATCGTCCGTTCAGCGTCATAAGCACCGCT
>JBNLCD010000842.1:0-1603 GCA_050303635.1 Anaerolineae bacterium | reverse complement strand
ATATATCGCGCTGAACAAGAACACGTTGCACCGAAATACAGTTCTGACCGGCGTTAGCAAACCCGCCAATTTTGATACGTTCGACGGCGTGATCTAAATCAGCATCATTATGCACAATCACCCCTGCATTGCCGCCGAGTTCGAGCGCAACTTTTTTGTGACCTGATTTTTCTTTGAGCATCCACCCAACAGCGGCGCTTCCGGTAAAGCTAATCATAGCTATACGAGGATCAAGCACCATTTTTTCAGCGGTTTTACCGAGACAATTCACAATACTGAAGGCTTCAGGTGGCATACCTGCTTCAAGCAACATTTCACCTAAAATAAGTGATGATAAGGGGGTATCTTCGGCAGGTTTGATGATAATACTATTGCCCGTAGCAATCGCTGGGCCGATTTTGTGGCATGCCAAGTTAATCGGATAATTAAATGGGGTTATCCCTAAAATGATACCGATTGGTGCTCGTTTAATAAAACCTTGTCGATTTTCACCCGCCGGAGTCCAATCAACTGAGAAAACATCGCCTTCGATGCGGCGTGCTTCTTCGGCAGATACCAGAATAGTCTGGATGGCACGGGTGGTTTCACCCACAGCAGTCTTATAGTTTTTGCCGCCTTCCATAATCATGGTTTCAACCAATTCGTCGAAACGATCAATCATTTGTTGGCGCAAATTCATCAAAATTTCAGAGCGTTTATGCGTGGGCAAGGTGCGCATGATTTCATAACCACGTTGCGCGGCGGCGATTGCATCATCTAAATCTTGATCAGTGGCTAAGTAAATTTCGTCAACAAGGGAATTATCATAGGGAAAATAAACGGGGAGGACTTCATCGCTGGCGCGCCATTCTCCGCCGACTAAAAATTTTTTAGGCATATTGATACTCCTGCAAATAAATTAATACACTTTAAAGAAGAATTATGACGCACTTCCCCTGATTTGCAACCGAAAGATACGCTAATATTTGAATAATCAACTCTTTGCAATGTCAGCGAGAGTCAAGTATACTGTTTAGTGTTCAGGGTCTATAGCTCAATGGTTAGAGCAGTCGGCTCATAACCGATTGGTTGGGGGTTCAAGTCCCTCTAGACCCACACCAGACATCTCATATTATGTGGGGTGTCTTTTTTTATTTTTGGTAGACTTGGCCAACTTCAACTCTTGTGAATTTAAACGACCATCTGTTCTAAAGTTAAACAGGGTTAAGTTTAAGGATTTATAGGGTTTAACTTATGGGTTAACAGGTATCGTAGTCAAATCCTAAAGACAGCGTTTATACTGTGGACGACTTGATAAAAAGAACGCTTTTGTAAGGATAGTTTAGTTTTCGATGAAGTTGACGCGGACCCGCACCATTTTGAGTTGGAGCATTTTTGTTCTTGCCATCGGGATTATGGTTATGCCATTACCCGGTAAGGATACTTCACATCTCCTTAGTGAAGCTGAAGCCAGCGACTCAACATTGGTTATTGTGACTACTGATTGTGGCGGAATAGTGATGATATCTTTAGGTTTAACAATTTGAGTAAATCTTAAATTGTTTTCAGAAACTGCATCAGTCAAATACATTTTTAATGTACAGTTTGGGTCCATGTCTTTCAA
>JBNLCD010000841.1:0-1638 GCA_050303635.1 Anaerolineae bacterium | reverse complement strand
CTCCACCCACACCCGCACCGGAACCACAACCGGCAACACTGGCAACGGCGGATACTATTCCACGTGCCGCTGTTTCGGCAGAGGGTATCGATGTGCATCGTCCTAAGCGCGAAGATTTGGCCGCCTTGGCGACTCTCTTTAACACCGCAAAGGGCACCGATTTAACCGAAACCGATATTATGCTCAGCTTTACAGAAACATCCTATCTTGTCGCGGAATATCACGGTAAAATGGTGGGCGCAGTCGGCTTTGTGGTTGAAAACTTGATTACGCAGTCCAGCGATATTGTGGTGATGCCCGGTGTCACGGTCGATACCGTCATTGAAGCCCTCATCACCAAGATGGAAGAAGCGTCCCAAAGTCTGCAAAGTGAAGTTTCATTCATTTATTTGAATGGAACACGGGATGCTGAACTGATTAAGTTGTTCAAGACCAAGCTGGGCTACGAAGAAACCGAACTCGAAGATATTACCTTCACCGCTTGGCGGGAAGCTATTCGAGCCTCGCAACCGGCTGACACCAATATTTACTCGAAGAAACTGCGTGAAGATCGCGTTCTCACGCCCTTCTAAACAGACTAAGATAGATGAGGTTAACCATCGTGGATCAAATTAGCAAAATGCCTGTTATTGGTAGTGTCCTGAATATCATTGATACTTATCCGCGCATTTCCGCTTGGGTTGTGTTGTCAGTGGGGATGTTAGGCTTGCTCTATTATGAAGCCCAAGATGTTGGTTTGACGACGCGGAATTGGATTGCGCTCACGATTGCTTCTTTGTTGGTGGCCGCGCTCAGCATCTGGATTGTTAGCTGGGAAGATGAAGAGCTTGACGGTGAAGAAACTGAGGCTAAAAAAGACGACGCTGAATAATTCTCCGCGTCGCTAAAATTGATATGACAAGCGGACTCAATGAGTCCGCTTTTTTGTCGCTAAATGCCTTTATTCATAAGACTGCGCACATCTAAAGCCTAGTGAATTATAGTGATTATCTGCGTTAGCGCCCGTTCGCCAGAAAGTGACAACGACGTAAATTGAATTGCCAAACGACCCACCTTTAAAGGTAAACTGCCGATTCATGACAGGTGTGTCTCTATCATACGGTTCTTGCTCATCGTACAAGCTACCGGTCCACTCTAGAACATTACCCGCCATGTCTAAAGCACCAACCCAGGATGCCCCATCAGGGTAGCTTCCGACAGCGGCTAGACCCGCCACGCCATCATCATAAGTCGTAATGTGATCCCATTTGCCCGTAACTTTGCCCGCGTCATTTGTCCATTCCGCTTCGCCGCATGTCTTATCACAGTGATTAGCCGGAACAGTATCGCTCGTTTCCTCGATGGGCTCATTACCCCACGGAAAACGCAAATTATCAGGACCGCGTGCGGCAAATTCCCACTCAACCTCGGTTGGTAAACGGGCGCCCCGCCACTGACAATAGGCATCCGCTTGGGTCCAATCGACATCATTGATCGGGTAGTTCGCTTTCGGCTCAAAAAGAGAATCGATCTTGCGCGGTTCGCTACAAAATCCGGTGGCGACACAGTCATTATAGTCAGCCCGCGTCACCTCATATTTATCAATCCAAAATGGCTCAACAAATTGCTCAGAATATGTTAAAGCCAGTTCATTGAACA
>JBNLCD010000840.1:0-1678 GCA_050303635.1 Anaerolineae bacterium | reverse complement strand
GTTTACCAGTGACCCGTTGCCTCATGCCTAAAAGTGCAAATGCTGATGGATTGGAAGTTGCTGATTTTATTATGCACGCCGCAGGGGGGCACGTGAGAGCTAGACTAAATGGAGTTAATCGACCTAAAAGACGTGATTTTGACGCTGTGTTTAGGTCAGTTGATAGTCATTTTAGCCATTATTTTGAATTGACCGCGATCAAGTAAATCTAATTACTATGAGATCTCATATTAACAATAACACAATTTTCCACCAGTAGATTCATGGAATATGAATGGGTATGCGATTCTTGTGCATATATAAAAAATTCCCCTAAAATCTTCGGATAATTCTTGTTCACCTAGATTGAGCCGTGCCACTTTAGTCAGATTGACCACCCGCGATATGATTGGCCCGGTTAGCGATTTGTCTGAGGATTGACCGTAGCTCATCCGGTTGTTTGACCTCGACGGGGAAGTCGAAGGCAAGGAGGAGCATCGCCAGCCATTCAAGATTGGTTGTGGCCCGTCGCAAGATAACGCCCTCGGCACATGTTTCCAAAGTCCCAACATAACTGGGAATGTGGGCTTGAGCCGTCTCCATGGTTGTCTTGAGCAAGACTTCGACCTGATAGGGACCGGGTACATTGGCCATAGAACTTAGCACAAACTCTAGCAAATCAACCGAACCCGGATCATCGAATTTTTCGTCGTGTTTAGCAATGGATTGGATGCGATCGAGGCGAAATGTCCGTAAATCTTGGCGTAGATGGCAGTGGCCGACTGTATACCAATAACCTTCATTGTAGACCACTCCATACGGATCGAATTGACGCTCTGTCACTTCATCTCGCCACGAGCGATAAACGAATTCCACACGCTGGCGTTCTTGCGCCGCTGTACTGAGCACAATCAGCGTATTGTCGTCGTGCAAGGGTGGCGGTGGACCGTAATTGCTCACGTTGAATGTGATGGCGGACTGTAAAGCGCGTACCTGTTGGAGGAGTGGTTCCGGTAGAACCCGTTCAGTTTTGGCAACAGCCCCTTCAATCGCCACGCTATTCACCGGGAACTGAAATTCGTGGATGACGCGCAAGCCCAATACCAAGGCGACAGCTTCCTCATTGGTGAACATCAGCGGCGGCATTTTGGACCCACGTCCCAGATAATAGGCTCCATGTGGTCCTCGCTCCCCTTCCACGGGTACACCCATATCCTGCAGAGACATGATATAGCGGCGGACGGTGCGCACATCGACTTCCAAACGGCGCGCAATCTCGGTCCCGGACATTTGCCGATGCGTTTGCAGAAGGGCCAGAACAGCCAATTGGCGAGCGGTTGGCGAATACATTTACACCTTCTTTTTGTATAGGGCGAAATCTGTCCTAAATATACCATACACTTAAATTATGAGGGAGCGTTGGGCTTTCTCAATATGACAAAATCAACCCGAAAACATAAAAGGAAATGGAATGTATAATCCAACCGATTTTCCCAAGCCCACCCTTATTTCAGTCAACGGTGTGGAGCTCGAAGTCTTTGAAGCAGGCCAACACAAGACAGGCAAACCGATTGTCCTCTGCCACGGCTGGCCGGAGCATGCCTTTACGTGGCGACATCAGATACCTGCCCTTGTCGAAGCGGGCTACCATGTCATTGTCCCCAACCAGCGCGGTTATGGCAACTCAGCCCGTCCGACC
>JBNLCD010000839.1:0-1679 GCA_050303635.1 Anaerolineae bacterium | reverse complement strand
ATTCATTATCGGCCCCCGCCACTTCATTGAAGCGTTCTTGGGCGGCTTCCACCGTCTTGTCCAATTCAATCAGTTCGGCTTGGGCTGATTCCAATGCATTGCGTAAACTGGGTTCTTGGGCAAGTTCTTTATCAATTTCGCCGAGGCGTTGCTCAATATAATCGAGTTGTTGGGTGGTTTCATTCAGGCGATTTTTGACGGTGGTTTCATATTCGAGCCAGCGATTGAGCCCCAAGATTTCGCGCAGAATTTCCTTGCGTTGCGCGGCAGTTTTCACCGTGAAAGCATCCGCCGCCCCTTGTTTCAAAAAGGCCGAATTGACAAAGGTCTCATAATCGAGCGAAAGCATTTGATTAATGCGCTCTTGGGTCTGCCGAATCGCGCCTTCATCCAGCAGACGATAGACATTTTCGTCAGGATCATGTGCAAAAAGATGGAGTTCCGATGAACCTGTCCCGCGACGTCCCGTTTTACCCAAACTACCGCGCTTCCGTTTGCGTAAAATCCGATAGCGATTGCTCTCTTGCCAGAAATCGAGCATCACCTGCATTTCGTCTTCACCGAGATGAATCAAATCATCATCGGACTTGGCCCGTGCTTTGCCCCAAATGGCCCACGTAATGGCATCCAGAATGGATGATTTACCGGCTCCGTTCACCCCACTCAGGCAAGCCAATTGGATGCCTTCAAAGTAGAGCGGATCGGGATTGCGATAGGCGAGAAAATTCTTGATTTCAAGTTGAATTGGAAGCATACGTGTTTAATGACCTGCTGAAACTGGCAAATAAAAGTTGGGTAGTTGATAGGATGTGCCTGCGAGAATATTGCACCTGCTAAGTATAAATATTTTCGCCACATTTAACCACCTCAAGAACCATCTTTTTTGCGTGATTATGGCAATCACCCTGAAATTAGGTGGGTAGGCAAAAATAAAACCACGGCATGCCGTGGTTCTGCGTCATTGACGGGATAGGGTTGAGAGGCTACAGGACGATGTAGCTAGGCTTACACTTCATCAATGCGTTTTAAGCGTTGCGTGGTAATCCAGAAAAGTATAATTGCCATAAACATATACACAGCGGTAAATACCACCCACGGCATAGGCAAGGTAATCGTTGTGCCGTTATCTAAAGTCGTTTGCAGGGTGAAAAGGGTTTGTTGGTCTTGCATGGCCGCTTGCGTGGTCGCCATCGCAATAATTGGATTGATTGTGGCGACAAAACCCATCGTGACAACCGCGAAGATACTCGAATTCACCGAGGAAATTTGCAACGGCGCAATGATAAACACCGCAATAAAGGGCGCGATAATAAATGTCATAATCACCGCATAGGTCATCATATTGGCGCGTAACGTGCGGCGCGTACTCGCCGAAAAATAGACCCCGACCGCTCCAAAGAAACACGCTGTGACCATCAAAATCAATTGCATAACCACAATTTCCTCGAGCGACACGCCCCCAAAGACCAGCGCAATCCCTTGTAATGGAATAGTCGCAAGGAGGAGCAATAAAATATAGGCCAGCGCCGAAAATAATTTGCCTGAGACCAACGCACGTTCGGGTAATAAGGTGGTGCGCAATAAATCATAGGTTTGCCGCTCATGCTCACCACTAATTGCATTCGTCGTGACGGTGGGCGTAATGAACATGACGAGGAACAATTCCACATAAATGACCA
>JBNLCD010000838.1:0-1683 GCA_050303635.1 Anaerolineae bacterium | reverse complement strand
CCATTCTGTGTAACCCGGTTGCGCACATTGATAAATGACAGTCGCGCCTTCGCTGGCGGTTATTGCAGATGCTAAATCATAGATATCAGCCGCAACAACTTCTACTTGCGCTGGAACATCCGCTTGACCACTGCGATTAATCATCTGCACAGTTTTATTTTCTGCTACTAAAGCGCGCATGACAGATAAACCAAGTGGGCCTGTACCAAAAATGACGTGAAGTTCGTTTGACATTGTATTGTCTCCATAACATGAGTTTGATCGTTATGTTGAAAATACACTCTGACACAATGTCAGAGTCAAGTCATAGAAAATCCGCTGGTACAAATTGGATGCTTTGTATTAAGATAGAGGACAGAATATAGGATTATGTGACAAATTTTATTTTTCAAAAATAGTAACTGTGCTAAAATACCTAGGCTAGCGTGTGTTAAAACAGCGCACAAACCAGCTAGATCTGTGCGACAAATAAGGAAATATTATGCGTATACTGGTAATTTCGGATATTCATGCCAACTTGGTGGCATTTGAGACCGTCCTCAAAGATGCAAAAGGGGAATGGGACTATGTATGGTGTTTAGGTGATGTGGTTGGTTATGGCCCTGACCCTAATGAAAGTTGTGATTTACTCAAAACTTTGCCGCATTTATGTTTAGCAGGCAATCATGATTGGGCGGCTTTGGGTCGACTTGATATTCGGACATTTAATGTTGATGCCCGTAAAGCAGTCCATTGGACCCAAGAAACGCTCACGGATGAAAATATTGCATTTTTATCAGCGTTGCCAACAACTTTTGTGCTCGACAATTATACATTGGCCCATGGTAGTCCACGTGAACCTGTTTGGGAATATATTCTTGACCCATTGATTGCGGCCTTGAATTTCCCTCATTTTGAAACAGATTATTGTCTGGTTGGTCATACGCATACACCTGTTATTTTCGAACTGAAAGACGAAGAAGGCGATACCAGTTCACAACAGCCCCGCTATCGAGAAGCACGCCCCATGAACGGGCATCGCTTGATTATTAATCCGGGAAGTGTGGGGCAACCGCGTGATAGTAATCCAGACGCGGCTTATGCCATTCTCGATATTGAGCAGGGGTTATTTGAACATCGTCGGGTTTCCTACCCAATCTATCAAACCCAAGAAAAAATGCGCAATTTCGATATGCCAGAACGTCTTGTCACACGCTTGGAACACGGCTGGTAAAGAAATTCCTCAATTTAGAAAATCAAAAAACGGCAGACTGTTTAATGAAAAATCTGCCGTTTTTCTTTATTTGGACTTTTGGCTAGTGAGTCACCTCGAAAGTACCCCCTACGATAACGGTATTCCCCTCATTATCATGCAGGTTTTCAAATTCATTGGCGTCAACGGCGCGATAGACGACCACGCCCCATAAATATCGCCCGGTCGGCAAGTCTCGCCGTAAACTAATTTCATGATAGTCACCGACAACTTCGTTGGTTGACCAGCGTTCGGTTGGATATAAGCCCAGCACAGGCGACTGAATATCTTGGGACCACACCATTTCCCAGTCTTCAGTGAGTAGACGAATAGATATTGAATAGTTACGCTCAAATTCCGTGAGCGCCTGCCAATAGATCAAGAGCGGCACCTGCTGACCAGCCTCATAAGTCGGGGCCAGTGGATCAACGCCGGCGAGCGCCAATATTTCA
>JBNLCD010000837.1:0-1686 GCA_050303635.1 Anaerolineae bacterium | reverse complement strand
TCCGCCGGCGAAATCGTGATCTTCGATCGCAGTTGGTATAACCGGGCTGGGGTCGAACGTGTGATGGACTTTTGCTCGGATGAAGAATACTGGGAATTCCTGCGCTCTTGCCCTGAATTTGAGCGGATGCTCGTTCGGTCGGGCATTGTGTTGCTAAAATATTATCTTTCCGTGAGCAATCAAGAACAAGAAACACGTTTTCAAGAGCGTGCCCACGATCCGACTCGTCGTTGGAAATTAAGTGATATGGATATTGAGGCTCGCAATCGCTGGGTAGAATACTCCAAAGCGAAGGATATCATGTTGCAACACACCGATATTCCCGAAGCGCCGTGGTATCAAATTGAATCTGATGATAAACGCCGCGCACGTCTTAACTGTATTCAACACATTTTGCATCAAATTGACTATCAGGATATTATTCCGGGTGTAATTGAGTTGCCGCCGCGTCCACCCGATGACCAACATTACGCGCGCCCACCCCGCGATGCGCATACCTATGTGGACGATTATTATGCTGATAAGTCGTAAACAACCTCATTTCGCACTTTATAACGACTAAATGAGTGAATATTTTCACAACACTGATTCTGACAAAGATTTGTCTTATTTCCTTAATTGTTGGAATATTTTAATCGCAATTTGGCCAGTTTAGTGATACATTATAAATGTCATAATAGTTGTTGTAGTGCTATATTGAGAATGAGAGATTTGCATGACCACACCAGAAATTATGAATGAATATCATAAAACCTATGTTTCACTGTATCGTCGTGCACCTGCTGAATTGCGTGATTTAGGTGAGAATTGGGTATTGGTGAATGGTGCCCGCATGACAACGCTTGAACTCCATCAATTAACCCAGCAACTGAAGAAAGAACTCGAAGACATGCGTGCGGCCAAACGCAGTGTGGTTAAGCGCCTCTTGAAGTGGTTCAGCACACCCAGTAGCTAAATGGCTACATTCCCAATAGAAAAACACGGGCTACCTCCACATGGTAGCCTTTTTGATTCCCCTCCCAAGAGCCATTGTTGTAGGGCAGGGATATATCTCGTCCGCCAAAATTCACTATTGATCCGTCTCATAATTGACTAGGTCTATTACCCCAAAAAATGGAAGCTTGCTTCAGCATGCTTGTTTTTATGATTAGCGGTATGGCTTCAGCCTACCGCGCTCCTGCAACAATTACCGCCCCTCACCTGAATAATCGGGAGCCACACACTGTGCAACACATTCCGTGGCCTTGATAAAATCTTACCCTAATTAATCTATACCGCACCCCTAGACATACATTTCATAAAGTTTCATTTCCTTCAGAACGCCAAATGCTAAGCCTTGCTATACTTACACGTGCAGTTAAATTTCTAACTGTCACTTCTAGTTTAGGGAGACTATGATTATGGCAGAATATCTAACGACGCAGGCAAAAGTTCTTTCGTCTCAAGTGGGAGTGGGACATAAAACAGATGCTGTTTTGAAGGAAATGTATTACCCCGAAGTCAGCTATGAATATACGGTCAATGGGCAGACTTATCAGGGCAATCGTTTTTGGCCAGAAAAACTCCAAATTAGTCACGCCGATAAAATTCAATCAACCATTGCCGAATATCCGGTCGGATCGCAAGTGATCGTGTACTATAATCCCCAAAATCCAGCCGATGCCTATTTACAGCCGCTGACAGGCA
>JBNLCD010000836.1:0-1694 GCA_050303635.1 Anaerolineae bacterium | reverse complement strand
GGCAACAGTTACCACGTGACTATGCTGCGTGTCATTCATTTAGTGATCAGTGGGCGGCCTATGGCGAAATATTTGACTACCAGCGTCATCAATCCGTTCCTAAAACTGAGGGAGAAACTAATCATGTTGAACGCTGGTTTAACACCTTGCGGCAACGTCTGGCTCGGTTTACGCGTAAAACTTTAGCTTTTTCCAAAACACAGATCAATCATGAGGCGGTTTTGCATATGTTCATTCTCGACTACAACTTGACCTGTATCAGTCAATGAGTCACCACTACCGCTTTTAATCACTTCATATATAAATTGGTATTGGTAAGATCATAGTGACATGTAATTGACTTTTACCAATCTAAATTCAAAAGCTTAATGATCTTCCCCCGATTTTGCGGACACAAGAAATGTCCAATAAAATCAAATAAAGGAGAAGGTCAAAATGAAGCAAAGTCGGAAAAAATATACGCCAGAATTTAAGCGGGAAGTCTTAGCGATGGTGGCTGAAGGTGAACGGAGTGTCGCGGACATCGAGCGTGACTTAGGGATAACAACCGGACTAATCTACAAATGGCAAGAGCGCTATCAAGTTAGAGATAAAGAACTGGAAGCAAGTCCTGAACGAATTGAAGCGGCACGCATCCGTCAGTTGGAACGAGAATTAGCTATCGTCAAGCAGGAGCGCGACATTCTAAAAAAAGCCATCCAGATCTTCTCAAAGGATCAACGGTGATGAAGTATGAATTCATCGAACAAGAACGGGCTAATTTCCCGGTACGGCGACTCTGTGAGGTGCTTGCAGTGAGTACGAGCGGCTATTACGACTGGCGGAAGCGTCAGCCCAGCCACCGCAGCCAAGCGAATACTACCCTGAGTCAGCGTATTCGCTTTTTCCATAAGCGCAGTCGCGGAACGTATGGCAGTCCGCGCATTCATGCTGATTTATGTGAGGCGGGCTTTACTTGTTCGCGCAATCGTGTCGCCCGTTTAATGCGGGGCATGGATTTACAAGGTCGGGGACGTACCAAGCGTCGTCCACGCACCACCCAAGCGAATGCAACGCATCCTATAGCTCCGAATTGGCTCAACCAAGATTTCACGGCTTGCCGCCCCAATGAGAAATGGGTCGCGGATATTACCTATGTCGATACGGCGGAAGGTTGGCTCTATTTGGCGGTGGTCTTGGACATCTATTCGCGCCAAGTGGTGGGTTGGTCAATGCACGCTTCCTTACACGCGCCTTTAGTTTTGGATGCTTTAGAGATGGCCTTGGGGCGGCGGCAACTCAACGGTCCGTTACTCCATCATTCTGACCGAGGGAGCCAATACACCAGTGCGGCTCATCTCGCTTTACTCGCTCAATACGGTATCACGGTTAGCATGAGCCGCACCGCCAATTGCTATGACAATGCCTTAATGGAGAGTTTTTTTGCGACTTTGAAAACCGAATGTTTAACCGTTCCGATGGCCTCCCACCAAGAGGCACGCTCTGTCATTTTTGCATTCATTGAAGTTTGGTACAATCGCCAACGGCGGCACTCCAGTTTAGGCTACTTGAGCCCGCATCAATTTGAAGCTTTATACGCCTGACAAATTTAGTGTCCGTTTTTTCGGGGCAAGATCACTAGTTACATATGCTGAAGAGGTGGTGTTGTCATAAATGTCTGTAAAATCTGGATAATTTCTTCGGCCAATATATGA
>JBNLCD010000835.1:0-1732 GCA_050303635.1 Anaerolineae bacterium | reverse complement strand
CGTCGGGTTCTCAGTAATCCTGAAATCCAAGATGGCCGCACCATTGTTTTGATGCTCGCTGATCATGGTCATCATGCCATCACGGATAAACTAGCGGTTCATCTCGATGAACGTGCGCAACCAATCTGGCAGGCCATGCGGAGTGGACGTGGCGGCGAAGCGCGGTTCAGTTATCTCTATGTAGAAGCCGATATGACAGATCAAGTTTTAGAAACGGTTAATCAGGAATTTAGCGATTGTCTCGCCGCGGTACCCGGAAAATTTGCGATGGCCAATGGCTTATTTGGCAATGGTGACGCCCAACATGCTTATGCGGAGAATCGTATGGGTGATGTCATTCTGCTTCCACGTTTAGGTTATTTTATTGAAGATCATACACGCTCCAAACATCCCTTGAGTCGACATGGCGGATTATCTGATTGGGAAATGTTGGTCCCCTTACTTTGGAAGCGTCTCTAAATCATGCAAAATTAAGGATTTCTCATGGCAAATCTATTTTCTCGTTTATTTGGTACAGCGGACGACACACCCGCCCCGGACCCCATCCAAGATACGATTGATCAAACCTTGTTACAAGCGCAAGCGATGGAAAAACAAGGCCAATGGACAATCGCTCTGGAAACTTATCGGGGTGGTGTGCAATTTGCGCGTCAGGTTGGCCAATCGCGAGCTGAACAGTTCTTCCTCAGTGGCATGGGTAAAGCCTATACCCAAATGGGTGATTTCGATGCCGCCGAACAAACCTTCAATGAAGCGCTAAATGTCGCGCGTCATCTTGACGACAATGGCCTGACGGCACGAAGCCTCAACAATTTAGGTGAACTTGAAGTCCTTCGAGGTGATATGGCCAAGGCCCAACAGTTTCATGAAGATGCGTTGACTCATGCCAAAATATCCAATGATCCTGAAACCCATATTCTGGTTTTAGAAAATTTAGCGCGTGACTATCGAACCCAAAACAACGCTTCCTATGCCGTGCACTTGCTCAAACAAGCCTTGCAACAAGCTCAATTAGCGCCTAATAGTTTTTCACTGATGGCGAGCATTTATGGCAAATTAGGTGAAGCTGTTCTGCTGACTGAAGACAAAGCCTCGGCTGAAGATTATCTTAAAAAAGCCCTCCACTTATCCCAGCAAACATCACGTTACGATTTAGCCATGCGTTGGTATCTGAGTTTAGGTAATTTGGCGCGTGAAGATGGTCGTTATCATGAAGCAATGGCTTACTATAATCAAGGTCAGGCCATTGCTCAGCAGATTGGTTATCAATCCCCCGAAATATTTATGACCATTGCGCTGAATTTAGCGAATATTTTCTATCAAACAGGCAATTACAACGAAGGGGCGCTTGAAGCCCAACGTGCGTTGATGCACGCTGAAGAAATCAACAACGAAGAAGCCCAAACCCTAGCCACAGCTTATTTGGGTTTAAATGCCCAGGGTCAAGGCGATTACGAAACAGCCCAACAACATATTAATAAAAGTTTAGAAGCCTTTGATGCTGGCCAGATTAATGATGCTTCATTGCAAATGAAACTCTGGCTAGCCAATGGTCGCACCCAACATAAATTGGGTCAAATCGAAGCGGCGCGGGCCACATTTGAAAAAGTCGTCGCCCATACCCAATCTGAACCCAAACGTCATGCTGAAGCTCTGCAATTGGTGGGCATGGTCGAAGCCGAACAAGCTGACCGCAGTGCCGCCATCCAAACATGGAAAAGAGCCTATCAAT
>JBNLCD010000834.1:0-1737 GCA_050303635.1 Anaerolineae bacterium | reverse complement strand
CCTTAAAAGTGTGGCGGGGCATATCAATGGCATTGCCAAGATGGTTGAAGATGATCGATATTGCATTGATATCATCAAGCAATTGCAAGCTACCCAGGCCGCGCTCAATCGCGTGAGTGAAATTATTCTGGATAACCACTTGCACACGTGTGTGACCACGGCTATTCAGGGTGATGATGCTGACGAACGCGAAAAAGTGCTGGCTGAGGTGATGCAAGTCTTTCGGACCGAGAACAAACGCCAAAAGTAATTTCAAATTTCTCATAACAGGAGGATTTTCAAGATGGATTCTAAGACATTTACCGTTCCTGCAATCAGTTGTGGTCACTGCGTCATGACCGTTGAACGTGAAGTTGGGGAATTAGAAGGTGTGGTCAGCGTAAAAGCTGATGAAAACACCAAGCAAGTTGTGGTTCAGTGGGATGCTCCCGCTAACTGGGACAAGATCAAAAACTTATTGGTTGAAATTGAGTATCCCGCCGCTGAATAAAAGAATACCCTCACCCCTAGCCCCTCTCCTACAGGCAGTCGTGAAGCGACTTGGTAGGCGATGGGAAACTTGCAAGTCAAATTGCGTAGTTATCTTTTGTCAATAACACCGCGATTCAGCAAGTTTTGACATCTCATATTCCCCCTCTCCTAATCTTTGCACTTGGGAGAAGGGGGCAGGGGGTGAGGGAAGTATTTCTCATCAGCAACCACCAATATCAAATGCTATCCATCATCTTGAAAACAATCCTCACCTGTCTCCTGAGCACCTAATCTGAGGAGGTCTCATGCACGAACAAAGCATAACTTTACCCGTAACTGGCATGACCTGTGCCAATTGCGTCAAAACGATCGAACGAAGTGTCAAAAAACTAGATGGCGTCCAAGTCGCAGAAGTGAATTATGCGACTGAAAAACTCTCCATCACCATCGATACCGAAAAACTCAGCATGGACGATGTCATCAACAAGGTGCGCCATGCGGGGTATGATGTGCCGCAAGTCACGCTCGATCTGCCGGTGACGGGCATGACCTGTGCCAATTGTGAAAAGACTGTGCGCCGTGCCATTAGCAAAGTCGAAGGCGTGGCTGAAGTTGATGTCAATTTTGCCACTGAACACGCGCTGGTTAGTTTCCCCGCTGGCATGGTCGATCGCGCGGATATTGTCGCCGCCGTTGAAAAAGCGGGTTATGGCGTGATTGATGTCGCCGATGATGAACTCATTGACACCGAAGCTGAAGCGCGAGCCGCTGAAGTTGCGCATCAAATGCGCCGCTTAACGGTGGGTCTGCTGTTCGCCGTACCGCTCTTTACCATGAGCATGATGCGCGATTTCGGCATTTTGGGCGAATGGTCACACGCGGGCTGGGTCAATCTGTTCTTCTGGCTCTTGGCGACACCTGTCCAATTCTATGTCGGGAAAGATTATTATCGCGGGGCGTACAATTCCTTGCGCAACTACACCGCCAATATGGATGTTTTGGTGGCGTTGGGTTCCAGCGTAGCCTATATCTACAGTATTCCGATTGCGCTGGGCAATCATGCGCTCGGTCACCATGTCTATTTTGAAACCTCCGCCGTGATTATTACGTTGATTGTCTTCGGGAAAGTGCTGGAAGTCCGCGCTAAGGGTCATACCAGCGAAGCCATCAAGAAATTGATCGGCCTCCAACCGAAAACAGCCCGCGTGGTGCGCGATGGCGCTGAACAAGATATTCCCATTCAACAAGTCAGAGTGGGTGATGTGG
>JBNLCD010000833.1:0-1752 GCA_050303635.1 Anaerolineae bacterium | reverse complement strand
TGCCCCAACAATGGTCAAAAGACGACAATCGGGTTGCCCCAGCAAATCAATAATTTCTTGAATCTCAGGCTCGCGCCCGATAAAAGAAGTCGATTGCACAGGCAAGTTAATAATAGATAGCATGGTGTAATACACCTCCTATCAAGTTAACCCCTTGATAGTTTAAGCGTATATCAGATGCTGGAATCTTGCAATTTTAGGGTGAGGTTAGATTGACTTTGACGGATCATCGACCATCATTTGGTGCCAAACTTGATAGGCCTGCTGACCTTGCGTAACGAGATTTGCGGCGGCATTCAATAATGCCGGTCTGATATCTGGCGCGCGGTCCCATGCTTGATTCAGGATTTGGGTTAAACCCGCAACTGTGACATCCCCTTGACGCAAATCAACCAAATCACAGCCCGCCGGAAATTGATCACACAATCCAGAAAATTTATACCAATAGTAAGCCGAGTTTATCAAACAGACGGCGGAAATGCCTTGGGCAAGCGCAAACACAGCCCCATGATAACTTCCGGTAAACACCACCCGACACTCACCAATGGCTTGAATCACATCCAACGGGATAGCATAGTCAGCGTGATAATCGGGGAGGGGTTGGTCGATAACCGCGCTGGTAGCGGCCATATCATCTTCACTGATTGGAAAAATGATCTGTTTGGCAAGTTGAAATTTCGCCAGCGTCTCACGAATCACGCGCACCGTGGTTTTATCTTGATTCGAAAGCGATGAATAAGGGCCGAAGCGCACATTCATGCCCAGTTTGGGGCCCAACGTTTCCGCTTTATGGATGTAAGCCAGTTCTAAACCATCATCGCTCGTAAAATGAACTTGCTTGGGATTATCCAATCCCCATTCATGGAGAAGCGGCTTGCTATAAACGGTTTCGCGGATGCCAATAAAATCTACGCTCGGCAAGACTTCGCGCGATTTTTCAATGAGTTTGGGCGAATCAATCGGGCCAAATGCCTGACTCATCAAGCTAACGGCTTTCCCGGCTTGCTTGGCATTTTGTATGGCATTGAGACGACGGAGCGCTTCATCCGCAAAAATATCACACATCACACTCGTGCCACTATACATAAGATGATCAGCCTCGGCGCTGGCTTGAGCCGCGACCCGCTGAAAATCTCCACTCTTTTGCTTGGCCTGATGTCTCAGCCATGTCCGCAGGGGAACCAATTTGTCATGGGTCAAAAAACGATCAACTATTTGCTTCAACGGATTCCAATGAGACGCATAACTGGTGACAATTGGATTGACATAGGGCGTGAGCTGATGCAGGCGCGCGGGGTCACTCGTTAAGACGGATAATTGGGCTTCAGGCATCAAGCGGTGGATACGCTCCGCCATGATCATATACATAGCGGCATCGCCATGATTGCTGAGCCAGTGATTACCTGTTTCGATGTAGATGTGCATAATCTAATCATAACCATTCATTAGTCGTTTTACCGTCTGCGCAAGATCATTTTGATAAGCGGACGCAAGATATTCCAAAGAAGCGGTCTGCGCCGAAACCACGCTTGCAGTTCGGGTTTATTAAGAATGTCAGATAGACTACGCGTTGTTTGACTTTTTGCCAAGAGATGTTCCATCGCCCTCGCTAAATCGTAGCGTTCCTGTGCATAAGCCGCCGCCACCATATCATCGTAAAACTCGCGTATCAACAGATCAATCCTGAAGTTTTTGATCGTCGCTAAATCAAAACTTTCATCTTCAAATATTGCCATCTCACTGCGTAGGCCA
>JBNLCD010000832.1:0-1764 GCA_050303635.1 Anaerolineae bacterium | reverse complement strand
GCGATTTTTGAGATCAGCTATCTCCTTTTCTTTAGTCAGTGCCATTTCGAGACTATCTTTTTCGCCACGAATGCGCTCGGTTGTTTTGGCGGCCGTAATATCGGTTGCCGCGCCATAGAGACCGATCACCCGGTCAGTTCCTTGTTCCATGACAGGTAAACGGACAATCCGCAACCAAACTTCATTTCCGTCACGGGTAATCGCCCGTAATTCGGTTTCGGTATTGTGACCGCGCAATGTCTCTTCAATTGCCTCTTGGATTTTGGCGAAATCATCTGGATGCGCAGTCGCTTGGATGACATTTTGCTGAGTCCCCATCAATTCTTCGACATCATAGCCTAATACCCGTGAGACAGAATCCGTTAGCCAATCAAAATGTTGGGAGCCATCTTCAGCAATGCTAATTGAAAAGGCAAAATCAGACATTAGTTCCGTGATCATCCGATATCGATTTTCGCTCTCACGCAGAGCCTTTTCAGTCTGGGCCAGTGTCGTAATATCTTGAACAGTGCCGCGCATCAACAGAAGCTCACCAGATTTATCATAAATGCACTCATTGCGTGCCATTACATACCGAATATCACCCGCGCGGGTGATGATGCGATAGATCGTACTATTATTCTCGGAATCACCATCTTGATTCGTGAGGGCATTTCTTAAAGCCGTGTTGAATATCTCTCTATCATCGGGGTGAATGCGTTTCTTCACCAATTTGATAGATGGTTTTATGTCTGGATCATAGTCATAGATACGAAATGTACCATCCGACCAATGGAAAATATCTGTTTGGGCATCCCATTCATAACTGCCAAGCCGCGCAACATGTTCAACGCGGTCTAAGTTATGTTTATTGATATCAAGTGCAGACTTAATCTTCTTTTGGGTCCGTAAGTCATTGGCTGACCATCGATAAATGAGTATGGCGACAAGGATACCCAGCCCCAGTGTAAAGATGAATTCTGCAACATAATGTTGCGGCGCTGGCCGACCGTCCTGAGGAACAATCGCTAAGTCCCACGTGCCATTGGGAACCTCAACTGAAATGGTGACGGGGTTGTGAAATGATTTTTCATCCGATTGCGCAAAAATCTCTTTTTGATTGCTGGTTGGATTTATTCTGGATAGTTGAAAATCATAACCACTCGCGACCAGTTGCTGGATCTCACTATTTTCGATTAAGTCGTCAAGATTAATGAGAACAATAGTAAGCCCCCAAAATTCCTCGTCTGTGGTTGTCTCATCTGTGATAAAAACAGGGTAGCGGCCAATGATAGCCACCCCGCCTTGGACTAATGCAAAGGGACCGGCGAGGGTAAGCTCCCGTGATTCAATCGTTTTCAGGGTTTCGGTGCGGCGATTGGGATCATTCAGCAAATCATGGCCTAGGGCCGCTTCGTTGCCTTCAAGTGGATAGATATAACTGACAACGGCATCGGGGGCCAATTGCAAATTACTGATTTCGTAGATTTCAGTGATATCGTGGGCTAACGCATCGAAATCTTCAATTTCACCATTATTTTGTTTAACAATCGCGGCTAAGGCCAAGGTGGAAGTTAATGAACTATCGACCTGTTGTTCTATCGAGTGGGCATAGGAGCTTCCAATTTCACGAACGCCTTGACGCCTTTCCGTTGCGTTATTTTGTTCGATGAGAAAGAACATTGCCCCAGAAATCATGAGCGTAAGTATGAAACCCAAACCGCTTAGCATTTGAGGCCTAGATGATTTTGCTAACATTACAGCGTCCCAAGGCTTATGAACGAC
>JBNLCD010000831.1:0-1766 GCA_050303635.1 Anaerolineae bacterium | reverse complement strand
GGGCTATCCAGCATCTCAATCTAATCTCTACGATAGCGGCAGTCTGGTGCTCAGCATTAACCAAATTTATCGTGTGCATCGTTCTGGCGCGCCCGTCGAGCAACTGACAGACACGAAGACCGTCAAATATCGGCCACTCGTGTCACCGGATGGTCAATGGCTCTTATTTTATGTAGCGGGTCGCGAATCCCCTGAAGACAGACTTATCCGCATGGATAGTAACGGCCAACATCCCGAAGCCTTACCCTTTGCCAGTGAAGATGTGCTCAATATTCAAGATTTCGATTGGTCGAGCGATAGTCAAGAAGTGGTCTATGTCGCTGAAACGGGGCTGAATGGCGATTATACCTTAGGCTTTGTGCGTCAGGATAACTTGACCACCGAATTAATTCCCCTGCCGCGCCGCGATTGGGTTCTGGATGTTGAGTTTGCGCCGTTCACCAATGATCTTGTTTACTACAGTGTCCTGACGTCGAATCAAGTCGTAGTCTATCGGTTTGATCGCACTACCCACACTGAACAAGCCATTTATACCTATACCGCGCACAGCAATCTCGCGGTTATCCAACTCAGTTGGACCGCACCGATTGATAAGTTATGGCACCTCCCTCAAATCGCGCTAGGGAGTGCTATACTTTTAGGGTTGGCATCGGTTTGGATCTACCGCCAACACAAGGTGAATTGAATCACGAAGGAATGATTAGCGGAATAGCGCCATGCTGAAACGCAACCTGACACTCTTTGGCCTCATCTTAGTTCTCATCAGCAGTTTCCTCAGTTCTCAGCGTGCGCAAGGTGCTTCGACGGCCCAATACTTGGCTGTCTCAATTGGCCGCCAGAATGAGCGGACGAATACAGTCAGTACCCAGATTATTTTGCTGTCGCCCGTTAATCATGTGCAACGCATATTCTATGAAACAGACGATTTCATGATTATCCGTCCGGTTCAATGGTTAGACTGGGATGCATGGGCTTATCACGTTTCATCTACTTATGCGCCAAACTCCAATCGTATGTTCTTCTATCTACAACGGACTCTGCTCACGCGCCCCAAGACTGAAATTTTAGGGGAAACATTCAACGGCCAAGTTTCGCCGGATGGCCAATATTGGGCTTATGCTGATCCTGAAACAAAAATACTGGTAATTGAAAACACCGCTCAGCGCATCAGCTTCCAGAATTATGATGTTGATCAAGAGATTGTTTGGTCGGCGGATAGTGAATGGCTTTTTTTCATTGCTAATCCGATCAGTAAGCCGTTTCCACCGCAAGTCTATCAAGTTCATGTGTCAGGTTATCCCTTGGTGCAGTTAACCACAGTCGAAACATTTAAATGGACACTCGCCATCGCACCCAATGGCCAAAACATCTTCTATTTTGATCAAGTACCCGGTGCGGGGCAAAAATTTGTCCTCATGGATATCGCATCCCGCCAGCAAACCGATATTGCGCCCGTGCGCGCTTTGACCTATGTCGAGACAACGGCTTGGTCAGTTGACAGTCAGACGGTGGGCTATATTGCCTTTGTAAATGACGACCCGCGTCGCAAACTGGTGTGTTATGACGTCGCTTCCCAAGAGACGCAAATCGATAATCTCCCGACCAAGGCCTACGATCAAGTTGATGATCTACTTTTTGATCCTAGAAACGCTCACATTGTGTACTATATCGTTAGCAATGAAACTGAATCTACGGTTCATCAATTTGATCGCCGAACCGGCACCGATACGCTAATTTTTCACACCGAGAATAATGGAATTACGCCC
>JBNLCD010000830.1:0-1767 GCA_050303635.1 Anaerolineae bacterium | reverse complement strand
ATTAAGATAAAATTTAGTTTGTTGGCGTATGAAATAATTTCTAGTGCACTTCAGCGTACTTGGTTTTTATCATAGCCGCTGGTTTCAACTTGCGGGGTTCTCCATTAATTTTTACTCTCTGTCAGACAACCATCCGTTTCCGAAAATTACAACTCCTGTTAAAATGCCAATACATTGACCATTTGACGAAACCATAGGGTATTTTAGCGCCAATGGCACCCAATCTAGCCGTAGTTGTCGTAACTTGGAATACACGGCAACTCACACTCCAAACCATAAAAACCTTGCTAGCCGATATAAACACGCACGGTCCCGACCAAACCGAAGTCTGGGTTGTGGATAATGCGTCCACGGATGGCACAGCTGAAGCGATCCGCGCTGAATTTCCGAGCGTAAAACTCATTGTCAGCCCTGAAAATATAGGTTTCGGTGGCGGTAATAATTTAGCTCTGCGTGAAATGGGTTTTGGGAATCCGGCTATCGACCCCGATGATCTGCCATCAGCGGTCTATTTGCTCAATTCAGACACCATCACTCATGCGGGTACAACATCAACGCTCTATGCAACGCTGTTTAATTTATCAGATGCCGGCGTGGTTGGCGCACGATTAACTTATGAAGATGGCACGTTCCAGCATAGCGCCTTTGGTTTTCCCGGCCTTGCCCAACTCTGGATTGATCTGTTGCCTTCACCGGCGCGTCTCTACGAAACACCTATCAATGGTCGCTATCCCCGCCGCCGCTATATGGGCTATAAACCGTTTCCGGTGGGCCATACCCTCGGCGCAACGATGATGCTCAAGCGTGACGTCATTCAGCAAACAGGCATGTTTGACGAAGACTTTTTCATGTATGCTGAAGAAGTCGATTGGAGTTGGCGCATTCAAAAAGCGGGCTGGCAAATCTATTGTGTACCGACCGCCCATATCACCCATTTAGAAGGTCAAAGCACGCGCTTAGTCAAGCCGCGTAGTGTGGAAAATCTGTGGGAAAGTCGCCTTCGCCTATTCAATAAACATTATCCGACGTGGAAACGTTGGCTGGCGCGCCAAATCGTAAATCTCGGCATGCGCTATAAAACCTATGAAATAAATCGAGCGTTCGCTCGTCAAGAAATTTCGGCCAAAGAACATGATGCCCTTGTTGCCGTGTACAGAAAGATCAGACATTTATGACCCCCAAACTAACAGGAATTATCCTCGCCCACAATGAAGAAGCCCATATCTCAGACTGTATCCATAGTCTGCGCTGGGTGGATGAAGTGGTCGTTTTTGAATCAAATAAAAGCACCGACCGCACCATTGAACTTGCAGAACAAGCAGGTGCGCGTGTTATTCGCCATGATTTTGAAGATTTCGCCAAACAACGTAATGCCGCGCTTGAAATGGTCGATGATGCAGATTGGGTTCTTTTCCTTGATGCTGATGAACGCATTGCCCCCGCCCTGTCATCTGAGATTCGGCGTGTGCTCAAAGATCCTAAGCATCATGGCTATTGGATTCCGCGTCACAATTATATTTTTGGCAAACTGACGCGCCATACAGGTTGGTATCCTGATTATCAAATGCGTTTACTGCGACGGGACATGGTGCGTTATGATCCCGACCGCCAAGTGCATGAAGTCGTGCAAATCCACGACGGCACAGAGGCCGGTTATTTGACGAATCCCTTCGTTCACTATAATTACCGTGACTTAGACCATTTCATCCAAAAACAACGCCGTTACGCGCGCTATGACGCTCAAATTATGCACGAACACGGTACCCG
>JBNLCD010000829.1:0-1781 GCA_050303635.1 Anaerolineae bacterium | reverse complement strand
CTGTATATAATCTAGATCTTAATAATCTTGAGAAATATGATTATTCATTCGGCACCTGTGAATTACCAGAAACGCTTTTAGGGCGATTCGAGACACTCGATAACGAAGAAGATGCCCGTACAGCAATGTGTGAAACACTTATGGGTCTCTATTATGAGGAAGTGCGCGTCAAAACAGTAAAATACGATGGCGACAAATGGATCATTGCAGGTAACTTTCGTCATTTTCAGGCGCTCAACATAAACACTTTCAACAAAGAGTGTGGTTCTGTAGATAGTCGTTTCCATATGGACTAAAATCTCTATGTAAACAACAACAAGAAGCTCTCAGTCAATTTCGGATGAGAGCTTCTTCTTTATTAGCGTGATTTATACAGATATAGCTAAAACATAGGTATTCTTTATTCACCAGTCGGCATAATGACCCAACTGTGATCTAGGGCATGTTTACGAAGTTTTTTGTCAGGATACGTCGCCACGGCTTCAGCCACCCCGCCTAGCATATGCCGATCGGACCAACTATCACTATAAGCGATGACTTCATGCGTCAAATCAAGGGTTTCACCTTGTTGGGCAAAATAATCTTGCACAACTTTTAATTTTTCAGGGCCCGCACAGGGTGCACTCGTGATGTCACCCGTTGCTTGCCCATCTCGATATTCTAAAATCGTGCCGAGTCCCTTATCTGCGCCCAATTCATCGGCCAGCATTTGCACCGCTTCAGAGAACATATTGGACACAAACATCACGGTGTGACCTTGCGCCTTGTGATATTTGACCTTCGCGATGACATCTTCATGTAGATTGGGCAAGGTGTGGACATCCACTAACCAATGAAAAATGTCCTGCACCTCAGCATGCGTGTTGTCTTTTAATAAACGTGCCATTCCCCGAATCCAGCCATCGCGAAATTTTAGTTCAGAATAAACACCAAATTTCATAGCGAACCACGCCGGATATGCCCAGAGTTTAAACCAACGGCGCACAGACTTGTCATGGCTAGGATGGTTAATGAGTTGACCCCATGTATTGGCCGTGGTCAGCGTGCCAGAGACATCAAAGAGGGCCACCCGAATAGATGCTGAGGTGCGATTAGTCATAGCGTAACCGAATTATCCTTGTTGCTTTTCGATTTCTTGTTTAACGAGTTCACGGCGCAAAATCTTGCCAACCGTGGTCTTCGGTAATTGATCGACGAACTCAATCCGCGTCGGGACTTCATAACGGGCTAATTTGTCACTCGCGAAGGCAATCAAATCATCTGCGGTTAAGCTTTCACCCGGTTTGATAGCTACCCACGCTTTAAGCGCTTCTTGACCGGCCTTTTCAGGATGTGGAATCGCGGCCACGCCGACTTCAAGCACGGACGGGTGCGCGGCAAGCACATCTTCCACGGCGCGCGGATACACATTGAATCCACCAATTAGGGCCATGTCTTTCTTGCGGTCCACAATATAGAAATAGCCATCTTCATCCATGCGGGCAATATCGCCTGTATAGAACCATTTTTTGCCATTTTCATCGGAACGGAGTGATTTTTCTGTTTCCTCTGGCATATTATGGTAATACGTCATCACTTGGGGCCCACAGATACATAATTCGCCGGGTTCATTGACAGGCATGAGCGTGTCACCGTCTTCGAGGCTAACAATCTTCATATCCATGTCAGGGAAGGGCATCCCGATGGAGCCGGTCTTGTTTTGACCCATCACCGGATTGCCGTGGGTGGCCGTGGGAGCTTCGCTCATCCCGAAACCTTCACACACCACACCGCCGGATAAT
>JBNLCD010000828.1:0-1795 GCA_050303635.1 Anaerolineae bacterium | reverse complement strand
GAGCGCTCCCAATTTGTCATTAAATTATTAACTTTATCAGCTTAATGTCTTTAAATCCCAATCTAACCACTGTTTTAAGGATGATTTGATGAGAATTACAATTTTGATTTCCCTCATTTTTGTATTAACCCTCGGTATAGTCGGGATGCCCCAGTCTCAACCATCCGTATCGGCGCAAAGCACAGGTGCTTTAGTTGTTGATGCCGATGAAATCATTGGACCCATTAGTCCCTATGTCTATGGTTCGAATTTTGGCCCATTGCAAGTTGTGCCGGTGGATTTGATTGAGGCCGCGCAAAATTCTGGGGTTACATTTTTGCGTTTTCCCGGTGGGCGGTGGGGTGATCTAAATGATATTCGCCCCCAACAAATTGATGCATTCATGCGCACGTGTAAATTAGTAGGTGCTGAACCGAGTATTCATGTCCGTCTAGAAAACGGTACCCCTGAAGCCGCCGCAGAATTAGTTCGTTATACCAATATCGAAAAGGAATATGGGGTTAAATATTGGTCAATTGGCAATGAACCAACCCTTTTTGATGATTACACGACAGAACAGCATAATCGAGAATGGCGCGCCATTGCTGACGCCATGCTTGAAGTCGATCCCGATATCATTCTTATGGGTCCTGACCCGCATCAATATAGTGGTAATCCAGCGATTGACCCCCGTGACCCTGAAGGCCGTGATTTTGTGCGCGAATTTTTGTTGGCGAATGGCGATCTTATCGATATTCTGACGGTGCACCGTTATCCCTTCCCGGCTAGCATGGGTAATCCGGTGACGACAATTGATGAACTCCGCAACAACGCCGCTGAGTGGGATATTATCATTCCAAGTTTGCAAGAATTGATCCTTGAGACAACCGGACGTGATGATATTTTGATTGGTGTCACTGAAGCAAATTCGCACTGGAGCGGTAATATTGGCGGTGAGGCAACCAACGATTCCCATTACAACGCGATTTGGTGGTCGGATGTTTTGGGACGCTTAATTCGCGATCAAGCTTTTATCGTTGGCTTCTTTGATTTTCAAAGTGATGCTAATCGCGGTGGCTGGGGTTTGTTGAATAAATATGATGTTCGTCCCACCTATTATGTTTATCAGCTTTATCAACGTTGGGGAACTGAACTTGTTTTTGCGGAATCAACGGTCGACTATTTATCAATTTACGCTTCATTAACAGAAGATGGGGCTTTGGCCTTGATGGTAGTCAATCTAGCTGATGAAGAGCAAAGTGCACCGCTAGAAATTAACAACTTCACAGGCAGTCAATCAGCTGAAGTTTGGCGACTTGATCTTGAACATAATGCTGAACAGTTGGTTGATGAAGATTTGAGTGGCGGAGCTATTACGGTTCCCGGTCAATCGGCGACGCTGTATATTTTGCAACCGTAATACGTTGCCATAGATTTTGTAACATCAAGGGGCGGGTGAAGTCGTCGCGCTAGCGACGGATGAGGTCGCCCCCGCGAAACCATATTTTTCAAGTGTTTTTTGACCTGTCTCGCTCAGTACATAATCCATAAATTCCTGTGCACCATCCGAATGATTCCCGTTGCGCACAATCACAATATAGTAAGCCGGTCTTGGTGCATAATTCTGGGGTATCTCAATAATTTGTACTTGGTCTTGGACTTCCGCCGTCACATCGGTGCGATAGACAATAGCCGCGTCAGCTTCACGTCGAGCAACAGCACCAATACCGGCATGTCAAGGTAGTAGCGCACGAACAGCACCAGCACGCTTCACACTTTTGGTGCTGTTGGTGTACGACGGTAGGGCACGAAATGC
>JBNLCD010000827.1:0-1800 GCA_050303635.1 Anaerolineae bacterium | reverse complement strand
ATCGGGATATTGGAACACGGGTGAGGCATACCTTGCCTCTACAAATGGTGTTTTATTGGATTGTTGCCTCATGTGTTGCACGACATAAAGTCTGGTAGAGATTAGGACATAAGGTTTTGGGAAGCGAAACTTGGTTATTTTAAACACCACAGGTTGAAACCTGCGGCTAGTTAAAAACAAAGTACGCTAAAGCGCACTCGAACCATTCCCAATGAAGGGAAGCACCCATTCTTCCTGCGTGTAGATAGGTGCAAAATGGTGAGCGCAAACCTTATGTCGGACAAACTTTTCTTAAACTCTATATCGCCTAACATATGCGGTGACCTTGTCTCGACATAATCAGATGATATCCCTTACCAAAACAAAGGAACGCTACCGCAACATCTATTGCCCCAATCACCGCAAAAATCTGTTAGACTAGGGAACAGATTTTCACGAACCTGCCGCAGGCTGTCCATCCCTCAAATCAGTGCGTTTCGCTTAGGTTATTGACACGGATTTATTAGCATCGTGTAAATAAGCCGAGCCCAACCTTGAAGCATGGGCAATCAGGGAGTACATTAAATTTAACGCAATAGCTAACCGAAATTTTGGAGGCATATCATTATGGATATGTATCAAGAAAACATCATCGATCACGGGCAACATCCCCGTAATTGGGGATTTTTAGACCCACATGACTTACACGCCACTGACGATAATCCCTTGTGTGGCGATCAACTTGAAGTCACCCTCCAAATTGATGAAAATGACATCGTCACCGCCGTTGGTTGGCAAGGGCAAGGCTGTACCATCAGTCAAGCCACCGCCTCTATGTTAGGTGAAGAAATTGTCGGCAAGCCGCTGAGTGATGTGCAGAAATTGGACAAAGAATTTATCTTTGAATTACTCGGTATTCCCTTGAGCATGAGCCGCGTGAAATGTGCGCTCTTGTCGCTTAAGGTTCTGAAGACCGCCGCTTATAATCTGGAAAATGCTCACGAAGGTGATGCTGAATAACATGTCAAATGTACTCATGACTCCTGAAGGGCATGAAATATTAAAATGGGCGGATCGCAGTGCGCGCCAACGTCATCAATCACTGGTGGATACTGAACATTTGCTCGATGCCGCTCTGCAACATAATTTAGCCCGACGTGCGCTCGCCGCCGGCGGGATTGATCCCGATTCATTGCTCGATATTCTGCTTGGCGAATTGGGGCTGGTGCGCGACGAACCGCTCAAAGGTGATCTGGCCTTAACCAAACATGCCATTCAACGGCTTGAAAATACGGAACAAATTGCCAAATCCTTGGGACAAGACACGGTTAACAGTGCGCATATTGCGTTGGCCATGCTCATTGACCCCGAACCGCTGATGGCAGATATTTTGAAACGCTTGCCACCCCTTGATCTGGATGCGATGCGCCGTTATATCAAAGACAAGAGCCCGAAAACCGAAGGCTCGCGCGCCAATATCAGTAAATTGGATAGACAAGCGGTTACGAAAGCCCGTCAACGGCGCATCAATGACGATGTGCGACGACGTCGGGCAAACGCACCCCAAATTATCATTACCCAGTCACGGCCGGCCAGTAATCCCTATCTACCCTATATTATCGGGGCGGCCATCATTTTGCTGGTTATTTATGGCTTCATTGTCAATTCAGTTATCACGGGCACGATATTGATTGTCATTTTTGGCTGGATTTTCTCGGTGGTCATCCACGAATTTATGCACGCGATTGTGGCCTATTGGGGTGGTGATTATACCGTGGTGGAAAAAGGCTATTTATCGCTTAATCCGCTTAAATATACCCA
>JBNLCD010000826.1:0-1802 GCA_050303635.1 Anaerolineae bacterium | reverse complement strand
ACCCCGCCGAATGTGAAACTGTTTGTCGCGGAATTAGCCAAACAGCTAGCGCAACTGCACCAGCTTGACCAAACCCAGCTCCAATTTCCGTTTATCCATGAGAAACAGATTGATATAGTGCTATCATCTCCGCACGAATTACCTATTAAAGCACACATCCGGCAAGCGCTTACGCCTTATCTGCCAATCACATATCACAACACGAAAATATTTTTGCATGGCGATTTTTGGTTGGGGAATTTGTTGTGGGAAGAGAGTCAACTCACCGCCATCATTGATTGGGAGGATATGGTTTACGCGGACCCGCTCTATGAAATTGCGGTGACACGGCTCGATTTGGTCTGGGCGTTTGGCGTAGAGGCGATGCACACCTTCACGCAAGCTTATCATCAACTGATGCCGCATCTCGATTTGACTCATTTGCCACATTGGGATTTATATGTGGCACTCCGCATACCCAATAATTTCCCGGAATGGGCCGATGGTTGGGTGGATTATGATCGCGCCGATGTCAGCCGCCAATCCTTTTTAGCTGGGTATCATGAATTTGTGGAACTGGCTCTGCAAAAACTATGATGACTCGCGCGGATGATGATGAAATGGGATATTTTTTTGTTATCGGTTAACACGGTAGGCTGAAGCCATACTGAAGCCATACCGCTATGACCAAAGACAAGCATGCTGAAGCAAGCTGGGCTTACTGCAACACCAATATTTTTTTCAGAATTGTCGCATAGCGTTACCAGATAACGCGAAAACTATGGTTTGCCGTAACCTAAACATTGCCTGTTTATGTGTTTAGGACCTAATAATCTTGACCCCCTCTGTCGCTAACGCGACATCTCCCCAATACATGGAGGAGAATGGAGCCTACGAAATCCCGCCTCCCCTGTGTTCGGGGGAGGTGGCCGCAGGCCGGAGGGGGTAATCCCCATTTAGTCATTCAAACTACTTTTGGTTTTATATATAACAGTATAGCTTCAGCCTACTGCGCTATTCTGGAAGCCACGCCCAATCCACTGACCAATCGCGACCGGGATCATCCGTGAGTTGGCGCAAATTTTCGCCGTCGGAATCCATAATCCAAATATCGTAATTACCGGAGCGCGTTGATTCAAAGGCAATTTGACGGCCATCCGGTGACCATGCCGGATCTTCATCAGTGGCGGCATCTCTGGTGAGGCGCGTCACGCTTAAATCGTCCCGTTGCATGATGAAAATATCGGGACGGGAATCAGCGCGTGTCGAGGCAAAGGCAATTTGGGTGCCATTCATCGACCAATCCGGTTGTCCGTCATAATAGGTATTGTTGGTGAGGCGCTCGAATTCACCAGATTCTAGATCCACGATAAACAGTTCGCGTCCGCCCGTGACATCTGAATAGAACACCAATTGGGTACCGTCGGGGGACCATTCAGCCGAGCGATCCGTCGGATTGCCATTCGACGTCACTTGCCGAATATTTTCGCCGTCTGCATCCATCACATAGAGTTCAATAATGCCCGTTTTGGTGCTATGAAACGCAATTTGAGTCCCATCCGGCGACCACGAAGGCCCCCAGCTATCATAGGCTTCATCGGTGAGTTGCGTTAAATTTTCGCCATCAATATCGATCACATAGATTGCGTAGCGCCCGCCTTTCATGTTCGATTCAAAGGCAATTTGGGTGCCATCTTTTTTGAAAGAGGGTTTATCGTCGTCAGCCGTATTATCTGTGAGTTGGGTCAAGTTGGTGCCATCACTGTGCACCACAAAAATCTCGGAATCACCGTCGCGATTGGAAGCAAATGCAAGTTGGGTAG
>JBNLCD010000825.1:0-1813 GCA_050303635.1 Anaerolineae bacterium | reverse complement strand
GGTTGCGGCTTGCAGCGCTGTTCCACGACATCGGGAAGCCAGCGACGCGCGAGTTCGGGCAGGGCGGCGTGTCCTTCCACCACCACGAGGTCGTCGGGGCGAGGATGACCCGCCACAAAGGTTGAGTTAAGCGGGGTATGGGTATCAATCGTGCCGATGCAATTGGGTCCCAACAAAGCTAAATCATGTTCAGCAATGAGTTCTTTGAGGCGTTCTTCGCGTGCCACGCCTTCAGGACCTGCTTCGCGAAAACCACCGCTCACCACGGTGACGTGCTTAATACCGCGGTCAACGGCTTCCATCAGAGATTTTTCTACATGATGCGCGGGTACAACTAAAATAGCTAAATCAACAGGGTCAGGGACATCTGCAAGGGTGTCATAACATTTTATTCCCAGAATTTCATCCGCCCGATGATTGATAGGATAGATTGCGCCATCATAATGATTTTCCACTAAATTGCGGACAACACCGTAGCCAAGTTTGAGGGGGTCGCGTGATGCGCCGACAATAGCCACACCTTTCGGTCGAAAAAAAGCTTCAAAATTTGTCACTGCACAAGTTCCTTTTAGAGAGGTTCTTAAAAATAAGTGTTTTGAAAAGGAAGATACACCATGCATCATGGGGATACATCAGCATTGTTTATACCCAATTTATGCTTTAAATACGAGTATATGACCTAAAAAAATAACACCTCTCACGAGATGTTATTTTTTCTTCATTTATTCAGTTTGTGAACTCGATGATTGTATCCAATAGCGAATTTCTTCGAGCAATTTATCTTGCTCATAACTGCCTTTTTGGATGATATGTCTCACCGATAATTGAAGTTCGTCTTTAGCTTCCGGCGTCAAATCCATTGCGGTAATAACCACGACTGGAATGGATTCCCATTGTTTATTCTCGCGTAAATGTTTGAGAAATTCGAAACCATTCATGTAGGGCATCATCAAGTCTAATAGAATTAGGTCGGGTTGAAGATTTTGCAAGCTTTCTAAACCAGTTCGGCCATTTTCAGCTTCATAAACGCTCCAGCCATCGGTTTCGAGCATATCGCGCATCATTTGGCGCGTTGAAGCATCGTCTTCTATCAGCAAAATAGGACTGTTTTGCATTTGATGACGGTAGCGTTTGACGACCCGCAAAATCTGGTCCTTATTCACCGGTTTCGTGATATAGTCTGATGCACCCAATGTGTAGCCCATATTGCGGTCAGTAAGAATCGTGCTCATGATCACCGGAATATCAGCCAGTTCGGGTGTGGTTTTGAGCTTATGTAAAACTGCCCAGCCATCCATACCCGGCATCAGCACATCGAGCAAAATTACACTCGGTAAATATTCAGCGGCCAAACGCAAGCCATCTTCACCATTATTGGTGCTGATGACGTGATAATTATCTTGCTGGAGGAAAGCTTCAATGGTCTCGCGTGAGGCTTCATCATCATCAATCACGAGCACCACACTCGTTGAATCATCAACGGGCTTGTGTGTTCCGGTTTCAACCTTCTTGACTTCACCGGTAATGGATTTAGGCATTTCACTCCGACGCGGAAGCCAGACCGAGAACGTAGAACCCGCGCCTTCTTCACTTTCGAGCCCAATATAGCCGCCCAACATTTCACAAAAACGACGGGTAATAGCCAAACCAAGTCCCGTCCCACCATATTTACGGGTGGTCGATATATCGGCTTGAGTAAATTCTTGGAAGACTTTATCCATCTGAGCCGCCGTCATCCCGATGCCCGTATCGGTTACAGCAAACATCACCCCGTCGCGACCATCTTCCTGCGTAGCGTGGACACTTAACGTGA
>JBNLCD010000824.1:0-1815 GCA_050303635.1 Anaerolineae bacterium | reverse complement strand
CGTGGATGCAATTGCTTTTCGACAATAGCTTGTAATTCGGGCTGAACCACCATCCCCGAATATTCATCAAAGACGTCGCGCCGTTGGTTTTCAATCTGACGGGCCTGTTCCACATTTTCCCAGACCAATCCGGCTTCGGTACGGAGCCATTGCACCAGATGATCCAGCTCAACAATTTGCGCCTGCGGGAGGTTCCCCAATTCTTGATTGAGTTCATGGGCCACGCTCACCGCTAGTTCAAATTCATCGGCGGCGGTCGCCCGTTCGGGTGGTTGACCTGCCAAAATACGATCACGGATTGGCTCAGCGAGCAAAGCCAAAGTTGCTTGCCACAACACCGAGGCTTGCCACGGATTGGCTTTTTCATCAATCGTCGGGCGGCTCAAAATCAATTGGCGTTGCGCCATGGCCGCGCATGTATAGAAAATGCTCGTATCGTCTTCTTCTTGGGTGGCTAAGGTGACATCGACGCCACCGAGATTCAAGCGTTCCCGTTCACGATCACTATAGAGCGGGTCTTCATTGCGCTGAGCGGGAAATTGACCTTCCGCAATGCCCAGCATATAGACATAGTTATGCGGTAACCCGCGTGCTTCAAAAACCGTCGTACCCAATACATGTCCACTCCGATATTCGGCGCCTTGTTGCTCGGTTTGCGTATAACGCAAGCTTCGTTCCAAATCAGCCAGAAAATCGGACCAACCTAAACGCACCGGAATCCCTTGGGCATCGGCTAACAAATCATAGGCGGTCAGCATCGAACGCAAGGTTTGGCGGAACGCTTGGAACGCGTGTAAATCGCGCGTGATCACAGCTTGACTGGCCGCATAAACTTCATCGTTCGCGCCGAGCTTGACATCTTGTTGCAAACGTTCATAAACGGCCAAACTATCAATGGCAGTGGGCAACGGTTCATCGGGATGACGGCGATTGTGCGTGGTGACATAACGCGGATCGTAGCCCAATAAATTCTCTAACCATTCCAGAAATTCGGACGGCGTTCCTTTTTGGGGCGGTGTAATCCGAGCAAAAAAATCATCTAACCGCGCGGCCAAACTTTCATCAATATCGGGCGTGTGCGCCAACTCGTCATCGTCTTCCACAATTTCAAGCACGTGTTGCTCGGCTTCTTCGGCTTGCCGTTGGAGCGCATATTCAATGGATTGAATCCACTTGTCGCGGCGATTAATGATACGATAGCGCAAACTAATCCGTTCTAGCGCATCAATATCTGTGCCAGCAAATGGAATGTCCAAATAGGGATTGCGCAAAATATCCATCACGGCTTGGCGGCGGAAATTAATGGTGCGTCCGCTGAGATGCAATAAATCCAACAAACTAGCAATCGCCGGATTTTGATTCAGGCCAATGCCTTCGCGCAAAGCGAGCGGAATATTGTAACGGGTGGCGGTGCGACGCAATAAGTTGAGATAGGGTTCTGGCTGGCGCACTAAAATCACCATTTCTTCAGGGGTGACGCCATCCAATAATTTTTGTTTCACATCGCGCAACACCATCTGTACTTCAGTTTCCGGATTCGGTGCCTCGAGCAGATGGAGCGCCTCGTCAGCGGGAATCTCGTCGGCTTCCATTGCCATAAAATGTTCTTGCAGATAGGTGAGTTGCGGTGCTTGCCACGTATTGTTGACGGTGAGCGGCTGAATATCCCATACCCCAAATTGTTGCAAATTTTGGAGAGTGCGCTCAAAACTGCGGTGAATCGTGGTCGCGCGGCGGTCTTCATGTGTCAGGGTGAGAATGGTCTGCGGAATATATTGGGTCAGTTCGTGCAGAAGTTGACCTTGGAGCGGGCAG
>JBNLCD010000823.1:0-1817 GCA_050303635.1 Anaerolineae bacterium | reverse complement strand
GATTTGGTGAGGAGAGATTACCATGACAACCCTTCACGATGATCCCCGGCCCGAAAGTCTGCCGCAACGGATTAAAGAGTCTATCCAACGGGATGATTTACTCCCCAAGGAAGATCGCGACCGCATGAAAGCGGTAATGAACAGTCTGGTTTTGCACTTACACGCCAGTAAAGTTCCCGTCCGCAGTTTAAAATTTACCTATACGTTTGGTTTAGGTGGCTTGGCTTTATTGCTGATCATGATTTTGATCGGGACCGGCATCATGTTGATGTTTGTTTATACGCCATCCCCCGACACCGCTTATAACGATATGTTGGCCCTCCAACGCGATGTGTGGTTCGGCCAACTCATCCGCAATCTCCATCATTGGAGCGGCAACTTACTGCTGATTGTCACCTTTTTACACATGTTGCGCGTGTTCTTTACGGGCGCATTCCGCCATCCACGTGAATTTAACTGGGTGATTGGCATTAGTTTGCTCTTACTCGTCGTGGCCGCAAATTTTACAGGCTATCTGCTTCCGTGGGATCAATTGGCTTATTGGGCCGTGACCGTGGGTACGAGTCTATTAGATTATGTGCCGCTGGTCGGTGATGATATTAGCCGCTTAATTCTTGGTGGTCCGGAAGTCAGTGGCGCAACCTTGCGCAATTTCTATGGTCTGCATTTAGCCATTGTGCCACTCATCATTTTGATGATCGCCTCATTCCATATTTTCCGCGTTCGGCGTGATGTCGGCACGGTGCCGCGTGATGTTGATGAAGAACCCATTACCCGTATGGAAAAAGTAACCAGTTTGCCAAATTTAGTCGCTCGTGAATTCGTCTTTGCGATGGTGATGGTGGCCTTAATCGTCTTATGGTCGGTGTGGATTAATGCCCCACTTGAAGAAGCCGCCAATCCTGATCATAGTCCCAATCCGGCCAAAGCCGCGTGGTATTTTATGGGTCTGCAAGAACTCTTATTGCACTTCCATCCATTCTTTGCGGCGATTGTCATCCCAACCACGGCCCTCGGTGCATTAGCAGTTATTCCTTATTTACGCACGGATTTGGATACTGAAGGTATCTGGTTCCGGTCACGACGAGGACGCAAACTCGCTTGGGGAAGCTTGGTCATGGGTCTGATTTTAACCCCCATTTTGGTATTGGCCGATGAATATTGGCTGGACTTGCCAAGCTTACTCTCAAGTTTGCCCACCATCATCAGCAACGGCTGGATTCCTTTTGCCGCATCGATTCTCGGTCTCTATTTCTATTATCAACTGCTCCGTAAGCTGTTTAAAGCGAGTGCCTGCGAAGCCCGTCAAAGTCTATTTGTTCTCATCGTCACAGGCTTCTTGGTGCTAACGGTCATTGGTGTCGCCTTTCGGGGTGAAGGTATGCAATTGATGGCTCCGTGGGAGGTGCTCTAATGACTGCCAAAAATACTACGAAAAAACAAATTGAAGCACAAACCGACGACATAAGCCGCCGTGATTTTCTAAAATATGCGTGGGGCGCTATCGGGGCACTGGTCCTCGTTGAAGGTGGCATGGTTGGTTATAAATTTTTTGCCCCAGATGTAGCCGCAGGTGAATTTGGCGGCGTGATTGATGCCGGTTTGATCGATGATTATCCGCCGGGTAGCGTGGCCGAATTCAAAGAAGGTCGTTTCTATCTCGTGCGCACCGGTGACGGTGGATTTATTGCTCTGTACCGAAAGTGTACGCATTTAGGGTGTGCTGTCCCGTGGAATCAAGCTGAACAGAAATTTATCTGTCCGTGCCATGCTTCTGAATTTGAAATGGAAGGGCAGGTTATGAATCCGCCTGCGCC
>JBNLCD010000822.1:0-1829 GCA_050303635.1 Anaerolineae bacterium | reverse complement strand
TAATGAGTGAACGCCAGACCCGCCGATAGGGGTATATCTGCTGGATTTCTTCTTCAGGTGATAAGAGCTGATAATTCACGGCCACCTCCACAATGGTTCGAGGGACATCATGCCACAACCTGCGTTTTTCAGCCACATTCAACTGGGTTGCGTGGGGGTATCGTTTATAGGATTGGCTTGGGAAGCAAAGATTTATGACGTTTTTTGTAAAGAATACCCTCACTCCCGAACCTCTCGCTGGGGTAGGCTTTTTATGAAAAAGACAAAACTGCTACGGATTAAAATCCAATACGGTTAAGTTAAGAAATTTTGCTGATTTTGAACACGATAGGCTGAAGCCGTACCGCTAGATGAAAAACAAGCATGCTGAAGCAAGCTGAGCGACTTCCCCACTGATTTGCGCGCCCTTTTGCCTTCAGGGGTTTGAAACCCATTTATAGGGTGATGAATTTTAGCCCCGAATTTATTCGAGGGCGGCTGACGGGCTAGAACCATTGTCCAAAATTTGAGAGCGTTGATTAAAAACTTACCCTTGTGAGATCCGGGGGTGAGGGCAAATATATAAACAATCCATACCAAAGGAAATTTTCAATGTCATCCACCAAATTATTGATGCTGGGCACCGGCACCCCCAATATTTTACATAATCGGGCGCAATCTTCATTGGCGGTCATCGTTGAGGATCAGGCTTATGTCGTGGATTGTGGCGGAGCTGTGATGCAACGTATCGCTGAAGCGCGGCATCGTTATCAATTACCGGCCCTCCAACCGCAAAATTTGACCCGCCTTTTTCTTACTCATTTACATCCTGACCATACCACCGGCTTGCCGGATTTTATCATTGCGCCGTGGGTTTTAGAGCGGGCAGAATCACTCGAAATTTACGGCCCCTCCGGCACCAAAAATTTGGTTGAGCATATTCTGGCAGGTTATGAGATCGGCATCGGCGAACATCGCGACGGGCTGACTCCGATTCACGCGTCCTTGACAGTCAATGTGCATGAAATTGAAGCGGGATCAATTTATCGAGATGAACACGTTGAAATCACCGCGTTTCGGGTCCAACATGGTAATTTAGAAGCCTATGGCTATCGTTTTGTGACGCCTGTTAAAACCATTGTCATTTCCGGTGATACCTGTCCCACCGACACCTTAATTGAACACGCCAAGGATTGTGATATTTTGGTGCACGAGGTGTATTCAGTACAAAGATTGGCGCAACGTTCAGCGGATTGGCAAGCTTATCACCGCGCCGTTCACACCTCGACAGTCGAACTCGCTGAGATTGCACAAAAGACTCAGCCCGATTGGCTCGTGCTGACGCATCAATTATTTTGGGGTGCGACTGAAGGCGAACTTTTGCAAGAGGTTACCGATCGTTACAATGGTAAAGTTATTTCAGGGCATGATTTGTTATTGATGGGATAGGAGCAAGATTGAAATGGTGATGAGTTTTTCTGCGCATTTAGCAGATTCTCCAGAATTTAACCTAGATATAGATCATCTGGTTGAAATGGCGAATGCCTATTATCCAGCATGGGTCAAACAATATGGCTATGTTGATAATCCGGGATATGAATGTTACGAACTAAGTGTTGATGATCCCAATTATGGCCCCAACGGGATAAGTGTTTATGAAGATGGGCATATTTTTGTCTATAGTGGCCCATTTCAATTTGTCAAATTTATGGAATTTTATCGCGACTACTTACCGTCCCATTATAAAATAATTATTCCTTGTGGACATTTTGGTGAAGAGGGAACACTCGTCTTAGAAAAAGGCTTTGAAGCCGCCGATTTTGAGAGATTGAAAGCCAACCAATCATACA
>JBNLCD010000821.1:0-1833 GCA_050303635.1 Anaerolineae bacterium | reverse complement strand
TATTCACCCCCTACCGCACGATTAGCACGAAATTGAAATGCGCCTTGTGAGTTGATTGCGGGATTGTTCAACTTACCGTACAATACGCATGTTCGTAAAATTTAGTGCAAGGGAGTTAAGCATCATGCGCCAACCCAAAGAAAAAACTCATCAGATGAGATCCCGCACGGAATCCATGATTAGCATGATCTTTGAAATGCTTTTTGGTTATTTTTTCTAAAATTATTTTTGGTAAGACAGTAAGCTATAAAGTCGGGGGTTCGTCCTTCGGCTTTTTTGATTCCTAGTAAGTCGACCGAACCTCCCAATTATTGGGGTAGCCAGCCGAATCATCCGCCGCAGAGAGCGAAGCTAGGGTATTATTATAGATAAGTTATGAGGTCAAAAATTTGAGGATAGGGTGATGTTTAAGCAGACGGCAAAAATACGATCGGGCATTGGATTAGGACTGATTTTACTGGCGATGATCTTGATGCTCATACCCCCGCCCGCCCAAGCTGATAGCCATTATATTATGGTATTGGATGCTGACGGGGCCATTGTGCCCGCCATGGATAATTATCTAGAGCGCGGCATCAAAAAAGCAGAGTCAGACAATGCAGAACTCGTCATTATTCAGCTCGATACCCCCGGTGGCACCTTATCCGCGATGGAATCTATTATCCAGCATATTCTCGAATCGGATGTGCCAGTGGTGGTGTATGTGGCCCCACGCGGCGCAACGGCTGGTTCGGCAGGGGCTATTATTACCTTAGCGGGGCATCAATCCGCGATGGCACCGGATACCGTGATTGGGGCGGCTAGCCCGATTAACGGCGATGGCACGGATTTGACCGAAACGGTCGAAACCAAAGCTCAAAATGTGATGTTGGCCAAGGCCCGCACGCTAACCGAGGGACGCAGTCCGGAAGCACGCGCTTTAGCTGAAGATATGATTACGGATGCCACCACTTTAACCGCTGAAGAAGCTTTGGAAGCGGGCGTTATTGATTATATTGCCACGGATATTCAAGATCTCATCACGCAACTTGATGGCCAAACCATCATCGTGAATGATAACGAAGTGACGCTGGAACTCACCGGACTCGAAATTCGCAATGTTGACATGAATTTTGTTGAGCAAGCACTCCTCATTTTGACGGACCCCGTTTTGGTGTTCAGCTTATTGAGTGTGGGTGTATTGCTGATCATCATCGAACTCAGTGCACCGGGTGGTTGGTTAGCAGGTACCTTGGGAGCGATTAGTTTGCTCCTGTCCCTCTATGGGTTGGGCGTATTGCCGATTAACTGGGTCGGTTTGGTCCTGATTTTGGCTTCATTGGTCATGTTTGCCATTGAGATACAAACACCGGGCACGCAAGGTTTGCTCTCGTTTGGCGCGGCGATTTCGCTCGGTTTGGGCGGTTATATCATGTTTAATCGGCCTGAAGTGGAACCCTATGGCGAATTGCCGTTATTCTTGATTTTAATTGAAAGTGCCCTTTTCGGAATGGCAGGGGCGGGCGTTGTTTTTGTCGCCGTGCGGACTAAATCCACCAAGATTATCACGGGTAGTCATGGGATGATCGGTGAAATTGGCGAAGTGCGTCGAGCCTTAGAGCCACAAGGTATGGTTTTTGTGCATGGTGAACTCTGGAAGGCAGAAACGCAAAACGGGGCACATGTGGAAGTCGGGCAAAAGGTGGAAGTTGTTGAACTGGATAGCCTGAGGGTTAAGGTAATGCCCCTCAATCGCGAATAATGATGCGTTTTAACTAAATAATGTGGGCTATACAGTTAATCCCCGCTGTCGCTAACGCGCCATCTCCCCCATACATGGGTGAGAATAAACCC
>JBNLCD010000820.1:0-1852 GCA_050303635.1 Anaerolineae bacterium | reverse complement strand
TTTGATTTAGGTGACGCGATCACGGCAATTGTGCCCTATATCATTGTTGCCATTCCGATGCTGTTGGCTTATTTGTGGTTATCCCAAGTTGTTAATGATATTTTCCTAGGACAAGAGACTTTAACGCAAACCAGTACACGTTTTGCGTGGACATTGCTGGTACCTACTATGGCGATCTTAATTTTGGTTGCCGCCCGACCGTTAGAACAGACTTTTGTAAAGAGTTTGACTGATGAAATCTTTGGAACCGCGCGTCCGGCTCGTTTCGTAGGTCTTGATAATTATGAAAAATTGTTAACATTCCGTGTTGTCAGTGTCGATTGTAAAGTTGATGTTGATGATAATGGCAATGAAACTTGCGCACGGTCATCGGGTGTAAAAGCCAAGATTCAATGGGATCGTTCCTACTATGAATCAGCGGATTACACCAAAGATACCGGCAAAGACCGCTTTCAAGAAGCTTTTGTCGTCAGAAAACCATTCCAAGATGATGAGGGTAAGCAATCCGCTTACAAGCTTATTGCTAAAGATGCCGAGTTTGTCTCAGGTTTTATCAATACCATCCAATTTACGTTTATTGCAGTGACACTTGAATTGATATTGGGGTTAATTATTGCCCTTGTGGTGAACACCCAATTTGCTGGACGCGGTTTAATGCGCACGGCGATGCTGGTTCCGTGGGCGATTCCAACTGTCGTTTCGGCCTCCCTCTGGCAAGTAATTTTACGCGATAATCAAACAGGCATTGCCAACAAATTCTTACTAGATATAGGTTTAATTTCTAGTAATCAAGCATGGCTGGTTGAAACGGGACCGTGGATGAAGAGTATTATTGCCGTGGATGTATGGAAAACATCACCATTTATGGCTTTACTGATCTTAGCTGGTCTCCAAACCATTCCGAAAGATTTATACGAAGCCGCCGCCGTGGATGGCGCGGGCAAGATGCGACAATTCTTCCAGATTACTTTGCCCTTGCTTCGCCCGACCATTGCCGTTGCTTTGATTTTCCGCACACTGGACTCCCTCCGTGTCTTTGATGTGTTTAATGTTTTATTGGATCCGACGCGTCCATCTATGGCGACCTACAATTTTACAACGCTCATTGATGGTCAACGGGAAGGTGGCTATGCATCTGCGATTGGGGTGCTTATCTTCATCTTCATTCTAATATTTACGGTCCTATATGTAAGATTTGTGGGGATAGAAAATGAACAATAACGATCAATCCCGTCTAGATGTTATGCACATCGTAAATCGCTTTGCTTTTTGGCTGTTAGTTCTTGCCGTGGCAATGTTTACGATGGTTCCATTTCTCTATGCCATCAGTATTTCGTTCCGGACCAATACGCAAGTGTTGACGGGGGCAACTTATTTGCCGATGGCCATCTATTCTCAAGAAAATTTAGGACTAGAAGACTATCTACGCACGGCTAGCGACGAAGAACGTCCCTTACCAATTGAGGCATTCCAAGTTAGTGTCAACAATCGCGAAGAAACTGTCGAAGAACGTGATTATACGAGCACCTTACGTGATAATCCGAATGCTTATGAAAATGCAATTGTAGAAGTTGTCTTCCCTGAAGCAGATATTTCGATGAATCTCGCTAATTATGAAGCGATGGTGGCGAATGGTGATGAGTTGCCCGATGAAGATCCTGTATATCACATTACCCATGGTCAAGAAAAAATCAATCTCAATAGCTTCTTGCTCCTGAAGGTGATTATAACAGGTCGCGACGGTGCAACTGAGCCGGAAACCATGACAATCACTAACTTCTTGAATATTCCGTCTTCGGAACTTAAGAGTGCAACATTTGAAGTGCCCGGTATTGAAATTGAAAATATTTAT
>JBNLCD010000819.1:0-1867 GCA_050303635.1 Anaerolineae bacterium | reverse complement strand
AAAATCTGACGGCTGAGGTTGTGAACACACATCGTGAGACCTATTGCAATGCCATTCGAACATTCCATGCTGAAGGGAAAATGGCCCGAACTTGGCCCCTCCGCTATCTGATCCGACATACGGCCTATCACACAATGGATCATGCCTGGGAAATGGAAGATAAAGACCTGACTCCATCTTAGCGACGTCGTAGGTAGAAAGCGACTACGGAATGGTGGTTGTATATTTTGCTAAGGCCACAACATGTCATGACCTTGTTTTGCTGAATTTAAAGGATAAGAACCATTATCCTATTCTGACAACGATTACATGCAGTAGGTCTGGTGTGTCCGCTCGCAATCTATGTCCCTAAGGTCATCAGTACGCGTGTCCTGATCTACACAAGTTTAAAATCTTGTCCAGCTAATATAACCTCAAAATCGCGTGGAACTGTCCCCTTTAGGCTATATAAACGGGTGGATTCTTCTCATACACTGTTTGAAACGCAGTTATGGAGAGAAGATCATGAAATTACGGCATGCCCGCGCAATTTTAGCCTTACCCTTTATGGTGACCCTTGTTATTCCAACCGTATTACTCCTGATTTCACGAGGAGCCATCCAATCGGCTTGGGATATAGACAATGGGTTGCAGTGGGCACCCCTCTTTGTGGGCTTCAGTCTGGTTGGGCTGGGTGTATTTTTGTTGGGACAAACCATTCGCTTATTCGGTCTATTTGGTGAGGGGACGCTGGCTCCGTGGGATCCACCGAAACATCTGGTGGTCGTGGGGATGTATCGGTATACTCGCAACCCGATGATTACCGGTGTGTTCACCATTCTGTTGGGTGAGGCTGTTTTCTTTGGCTCGCCATTTCTATTGAGCTGGTTAGCCTTCTTCATCACGGCGAAGTTAATCTATATCAATTTCTCGGAAGAACCTACCTTAGAAGCACGTTTTGGCAATGATTTCAAATTGTATTGTCAAAACGTCCCGAGTTGGATTCCGCGCCGCACACCGTGGGAATTACCTTCATAAATTTCGTGCGAAATTGTATAAATAAGTGAGAGAATATGCTCCCACTCAAGGCCACAAATTATTGTGGTCTTATTTATTGTGCGTTTGAAATCACCCTAACCATTAATTCGGGGGCTTTGGCTGAGGCGGATTGGGTATGTTATGGGCGAACTGGTGTATCCGTTTCAATGTGGAGTAAAATTAGGTAGGTCAACCTTAATCACAAGTATGTCAGAAAGGTTCAATTCGAAGGATGTCTAGCGATAATTCACTCCCCGCAACGATTGAAGAGGCATTGGACTGGATGTTGGACCAGCTTGACGATGACAGTGTGGAAGACCTGCGTAACATGGATCACAAGGATTTGATTCTCTTGCAGAATAGTTATGGGGCAGGCGTGCGCGGGAGTTTAGGGCTGGGGGGCGACAATGAACCGCTCATTGCAGATATTCAGAGCCACTCCTCACATTTGCATCCCGACGATATGGGCATGTTTCTCGTCGAGTGTCTGTGGGTCATGTTGCAAGATGATTAGTTGAATACACCGCAATTTTTAAAATTGATAGATTCTGGATTGAATATAAGCCGCCACCACCACACTTTAAGGGGATGTTAGTTTTAGTATATCGGTGTCAGGTGTCCAGTGGGTGCCATCGGGGAGGATAGTATCCTCGTTACATTGAACGTGAAATAGGGTCGCACCCTGCAGATTTGCCCTTACTAAATCCGCGTTGGTTAAATCTGTGCTTATCAAGTTCGCATCTATTAGATTCGCATAATTTAACTTGGCGTTTCTTAATGTCGCTTCTCTTAAATTTGCCTTATGCAAGTCCGCCCCCTTCAGATTTGCCGCTGTCAAATCTGCATAATT
>JBNLCD010000818.1:0-1869 GCA_050303635.1 Anaerolineae bacterium | reverse complement strand
GGAACAATTCATGGCCGCTTGATTTATGTCTTCTCCCAAGATTTTACAGTTATCGGGGGAAGCCTAAGTGAAGTTCATGCTGAAAAAATCTGCAAGATTATGGATTTGGCTCTCAAAACAGGTGCTCCCGTTATTGGGTTGAATGACTCCGGTGGTGCCCGTATTCAAGAAGGTGTGGCTAGCCTCGGTGGTTATGCTGATATCTTCTTGAAGAATACTCTCGCAAGTGGGGTTATTCCTCAAATCAGTATTATCATGGGACCCTGCGCTGGTGGTGCGGTTTATAGTCCGGCGTTGACCGACTTCATTATCATGGTCAAAGGCACCTCCTACATGTTCGTTACTGGCCCCGATGTAGTAAAAGCAGTTACTCAAGAAGATGTAACCAAAGAAGAATTGGGTGGAGCACTTACCCACGCTAGCGTTTCCGGAGTAGCGCATCTCGTTGCTGAAGACGAAGAAGATGCCATGTTCTTGGCCCAAGAATTGCTCAGCTATATTCCGCAAAACAACATGGAAGATACGGAACGGGCGATCACCAAAGACGATCCGCTTCGCACCGAAGATGCTCTCGATAGCATTATTCCCGATAGTCCCAATAAACCTTATGATATTAAGGAAGTCATCAGCCTAATTGTTGATGATGGCCGCTTCTTTGAAATTGCTGGCCATTTTGCCCAAAACATTGTCGTTGGGTTTGCCCGCTTAGGCGGCAATAGTGTTGGTTTTGTTGCCAATCAACCGCAAGTTTTGGCGGGTGTGCTCGATATTGATGCTAGCGAAAAAGCCGCGCGCTTCATTCGCTTCTGTGATGCTTTCAATATCCCAATTATCACGCTCGAAGATGTACCCGGTTTCATGCCCGGTGTGAAACAAGAACACGGTGGGATTATCCGCAGTGGTGCAAAATTGCTCTACGCTTACTGTGAAGCTACGGTTCCCAAGATTACTGTTATCACCCGTAAGGCTTATGGTGGTGCTTATGACGTGATGTCCTCCAAGCACATCCGGGGTGATTTGAACCTCGCGTGGCCATCTGCCGAAATCGCTGTGATGGGTCCCGATGGTGCGGTTAACATTATCTACCGCCGTGAATTAGCCGCCGCCATGAAAGAGGGTGGCGAAGAAGCAATGTTGGCCAAGAAGGCAGAATTAGTTACTGAATATCGTGAAAAATTCGCGAATCCTTATATCGCCGCTGGCCGTGGTTATATCGACGATGTGATTATGCCCCACGAAACCCGCCCGCGTTTGATCAATGCTCTCGAAATGTTGGCTAACAAGCGTGATGCTAATCCGATGAAGAAACACGGCAATATTCCGTTGTAATTCTTTGTCGTTACTCAGGAAAATATCAGGTCGGGCAAATAAGCTCGGCCTGTTTTATTTACACTATGCAGATAAAAATCTCTGAGTTCTATAATAAATCTAAGCAGTTCTCCTGATTTCCCTAGAGTTTCGTGTATAATACGAACCATCTATGAAATCAATCTAAAGGTTAACTCCATGACAATTAAGTCAGATCGTGTCGCTGAGCTTATCCAGACACATCTTAGCCAACTTTTGCTGACTGATGTGCGTGATCCACGTCTCGATGGCGTAACGATTACCGAGGTTAAGCTGGACCGCGAAATTGAACATGCTGATATCTTTGTAAACGCCTTAGGCGACGATGCCCGTGAAGCCGAAGTCATGGCTGGCTTGAAAAAAGCTTCAGGTTTTTTGCGTCGCGAATTGGCCCAACGCCTGCGCCTGCGTCGTATGCCCCAGTTGCACTTTGAATGGGATGTGATGTTATCTCAAGCCATGCACATCGAGTCGGTGTTGGATTCGCTGAAGGATGAGCAGCACGAGGATGAATCGCTAGAA
>JBNLCD010000817.1:0-1882 GCA_050303635.1 Anaerolineae bacterium | reverse complement strand
TAGCCGACCCATGATGATTTGACAATACAGCCATCTTCATGGGTAACAACCGTATTCCCCGTATAACTCGTGGGTGAACTGAAGTTAATCTGCACTTGCACTTTCCCATTATTATAACTGCCGACATAAACCCAGGTGCCGTCACGTTGCCAGGCCAGCGGCAGAGTGAATTGATAGCCAGTTGAATCATAGGTGACTGTAACGCTGGAATTATCGACAGCTTGCGCAATATGCAAATTAATTGTGGTTTGAGTACCAATTGGATAGCCGATTACTGTGCCGTCAGGAGCAGTATTACAGCCATGTTCATCTAATGTTGAGACATGTTGCCAACTCCCACTCTGAATTGAGTTAGCTGGGGCTGGCGTTGGTGTAATTTCCGAAGCAGGTATAGGTGAAGTGACATAGACAGAAAATTGATGCTGATTTGCTTTATCCCAATTACCCGATTGCATATCCTCAAAACTGATATCGCCTTCCTTATAGATGTACAAAGTTACAATCCCTGATCCTTGGGAATTGCAATTCAAATACAAAGTTGAGGAATTCCCAGAATGTGTCAGATCTTGAATAAGAATATTCTCATTAGGAGAACTGGCACTGGCAAACGCAGTTACTGCCCCACCAACAGCTGAATTGGGCTGATATAAAAATGCGACAAGAATAGTTTCACCGGCCATACAATCTTGCGCACCGGGTGTATTTGCAAAAAAGGGCACAGGGTAAGGCTCAGATGCGGATGTTGCATTATCCGACGTATCGTCTACAACATTTACCACCAACTGATGTTGGTTCGCCTTCGACCAATCTTTGGCTTGAATTTCATCTAACGAAATGTCACCAACTTTATAGATATAGAGCGTGATGGTACTTGTTCCTGTTTCACCGCAGGCAAAATAGGCGGTGGTTGTATTGCCGGACTGGACATCGCGCATATAGAGGAGCGGGGCCGTCGCTTCTTCATAAGACTTGACGGGGCCACCCTTATCCGGATGCGGTGAATAACTGAACGTCAATTCAAGTGTGCCACCCAAAGGACAATTCATAGTTGTGGGCGGATTAACAAAACTCGGCACTGGATAAGTTGATGTTGTTATATTGGTCGTATTCACTTGGGGTGCATTTGAACTTGCCGCTGGGGCATTATTGCTAACCACTGGTGTTTGATGATTGCCTACATAATCCACATCAATCACCAATAAGTTGGACTTATTGAATGGCACACTCACGAGATCACTGCGTACCCACGCCAAACCTAATTCAGAGGAATCCGTTAAATACCAAAGTTCTGAATTTATGCCAGCTTGTCCAATAACGGTTAATGTGTCGCCTTCTTTAAGTTGACCCACCCGTGCCGACGCGGTGGTGGGTTCTGCGCGTAGATTAACACGTGGATAGCTAATGGTGATTTCATCCGTTTGGGGGAGCAATTCTGTTTCGTCCCCAGACGGGGCAAGTTGCCATCCGGTTGAACACATCTCGCCCAAAATTAAATCTTCAGTCACGAGCCAACCGCTTAATGCGCCATCAATATCGAAAACCAATGTCCACGTGGGATTCATATGCGCAACCAAGCGATATTCACGAACCTCTAAACTATCGACTTGTTCAGCTTGCAGACTCGGCGCACTATATATAGGTAAACTCTGTTGCAATGACCCATTGAGCGCATAACAATCAGACGCGGTCTGCGCCTGACCAGAACCATAGTTCGGCAATATCCAAAAACTGATCATCAATACGATTAAAATAGTCTTCACCTTCACGGAAGCGTTTCCCTTTCCTTAAATCTTAGGATTAGATAGTTAAAAGTCTTGCCAATCGCTTCTATCAGTGAGACGGTGAAAGAATAAAAACGTTACAGCTTTTTGCAAAATTGACG
>JBNLCD010000816.1:0-1903 GCA_050303635.1 Anaerolineae bacterium | reverse complement strand
CAGCAAATGGCGCGCGATTTTGCTCGTAACGAAATTGCCCCCAAAGCTGAACACTATGATCAAACGAGTGAATTCCCATGGGAAATCGTTAAAAAAGGTCATGAATTAGGTTTCACAACACTGAACATCCCCGAAGAATATGGTGGCGCTGGCGCAAATGTGCTTGAAGAGTGCATCGTGGGAGAAGAATTAGCTTGGGGATGTTCAGGTATCAGTACCGCTATGAATATTAATGCGTTGGCTTCGGCCCCTATCATTATCGGCGGCACCGACGACCAAAAGAAGAAATGGCTTGGTCGCTTGGTCGATGGTGAAATGGCCGCTTATTGCGTAACTGAACCGGACGCTGGTTCAAACGTAATGGGTATGCGGATGCGCGCCGAAAAGAAGGGTGATAAATACATCCTCAACGGCGTGAAGACTTTTATCTCGAATGCAACTGTCGCCAACTTCTACACCGTATTTGCCATCACCGATCCTGAAGGTGGTTATGCTGGTATGTCGGTATTTGTGGTTGATCGCGAAAGTCCAGGGATTACCGTCAGTAAGCACTTTGACAAATTAGGTCAACGCGCCGCTGACACCGCTGAAATTTCCTTCGAAGACGTTGAAGTTCCTGCCGAAAATCTTATCAGTGAACAAGCCGGGAGCGGTTGGTTGATTGCGATGCAAGTTTTCGATCACAGCCGTCCGGGCGTCGCCGCTGGCGCAGTTGGTATTGCGCAACGGGCACTTGATGAATCCATTAAATATGCCAAGGAACGTGAAACATTCGGTCGTCCAATTTACAAGCACCAAGCCGTTGGTTTCATGATTGCCGACATGGCGATGAATGTTGAAGCCGCCCGGATGTTGACCTGGAAGTCTGCCCACATGGTTGATATTGGCGAACGGAATACCAAGTTTGCTTCCATGGCCAAGGCTTTCGCCGCTGACACCGCCATGAAGACCACCGTGGATGCCGTTCAAGTCTTTGGTGGCTACGGTTATATGAAAGAATATCCAGTTGAAAAATTGATGCGTGATGTCAAGATTTATCAAATCTACGAAGGCACCAGCCAAATTCAACGGAGTATCATTGTTCGCGAGTTATTCAGCGAATAAAAATCATTAATTTGAAAATTTCCTAACCATCCCATTCCTTCAAATGCCCGTTTACCAATGACCTCTGGTAAGCGGGTGTTTTTTATTAGGGGAGTTGATGCTCAAGTGTGGAATGTAAAAATGTAATATTGAGTTTGGTATAGTGCTGATCAGATTGCGCAATTTCCGCAATACGATCATGTTCCGTCGCCATCCATTCACGATAGGATGCCTCTGATTTCCAAAATACCAAGACAAGCACTCGATTTTCATTATTGTTATTGACAGCGGTGAAGTCACCGAGGCAATTGGGGTCTTTGCGAGTTTCGGCATTCCAAATGGCTTGGCTAGCCAAATAATCTTCAACATGACCGGGTTTTACTTCAACTTCGATATGCTTAATGAACATGGGATCTATTTTTCTTTCTGCGTGAAAATGTGGGGTAAAGCATTGCTATGAAGCTTAGCAAACTAAGTACAGCACTACTACCGATGATAAGTGCCTGGGGGTGCCAAGTTTTTTCAATGGACGGTAGCCAGATTGGCAAAATATCCCAGTTCGGGTTATGCGTCAAATTTTGCATGTCACGCCCATCAGGGCGCACGCGATAAATATCAGATGTGTGAAGATCAATTTCGGACTGAAACACAATCCATTTTCCATTAGGTGCCCAACTCGCCTGATGATTTTTACGTTCATAGACCACATTGTTAATTGTGGCCGATTTCTGCGTAACCGTAGCGGCATTCAGATTGACCATCAACTTAGTATGTGGGTCAATAACATATAAATCGTGATCTAGTTGCAACAAAACAGACG
>JBNLCD010000815.1:0-1912 GCA_050303635.1 Anaerolineae bacterium | reverse complement strand
CAGCGGTATCATGATGAAGCATTCAAAACCACCCCGGGAAAGGAAAGGTCATGGGCGCCGAGAAAAAGAAGCCAAGGTCCAATACGCGTAAGCAGATCTCCGCGTGCCAGAAGAAGAAAGTCGATGCCATTGTGGCCGAAGCTGATCGTGCTGAAAATCCGCCTAAGGATAAACCTAAATCAGACTCAGCACCGATGACACCTGAAGTTTCACCTTCTCCGGCGGGTGACTAGGTCAAACGGAAATTAAAACTCTGTGTCAGTGGCCACGGCATGTCGTGGCCACTGCACAACTCAACCGAGGCTAAACACATCTCGACGAGGATAAGAATGGAAGACAATAAAGTAAAAAATGAAAAGAAGGCACCTCCCTATTTTATTGGGTTTGCGGTGCTGATTGCTCTCGCGGTACTCACTGGCGTTGAATACGTTTTGGGTACAGCCGATGATCCAATGACGGCGGTCTTGGTCGTTATTGCATTGGTCAAAGCCGCGCTTATTGTGAATTTCTATATGCACATTTCTAATCTATGGAATCCGGGGGGAGGTCACTAAATGGCAACTGCTGATCACGCACACGAACATCATATGATCGAATTTACGCCACAACAACGCCTCCAAATGAATCGGGTTGGCTTCTGGATGTTCATCATCTCTGAAGCATTCCTTTTCTCCGGTATTTTGGTTTCCCGGATTGTGTTGTTAGGTTCGTCCCGCCCAGAACTTGATCAAGCTTTAGGGTTGTTGATTACATCAATCCTCTTGGTTAGTAGTTTTGCGGTAAACCGCGCTGAAACAGCCATTGCGTATAATGACCGCAAACAGTTTATGTTTAGCTTATTTGCGGCCATTATTATGGGTGTGGTCTTTACGGCTGGGGTTGCTTACGAATGGTCAATTGCCCACGCAGGACCGGATGAAGGTGTTGCGAGTGGGATGTTCTTCTTTATGACAGGGATGCACGCCTTGCACGTTGTAACAGGCTTGTTGTTCCTCATTAGCATTTTCGTGCAAGGGATGCGCGGTCACTTCGATGCTGAAAAGCATTTCGCAGTTGAAGCCGCCGCTGTCTATTGGCACTTTGTTGATGTGGTATGGGTTTTCTTCTATGTGGCTCTCTATCTCATCGGAACACCTGTCTAGTCAGTTTAAGTTGGATATCATCCAGATTTAGACTGTTTGATTTTGACACAATAAACCTGTTACAGAGGGCAGAAAGGGAAGCCAACATGTGCCCCTCTGCACAACCTGTAGCAGGTTTTTTCTACCCTGAAATGCTTCTCACCATTCTTCGCTGACATCAATTCTGAGAAAGCACCTAATTAACGAGTTAATTGAGTAAATATCAATCATGGATTCAACATTTACGGGTTTCTTGACCTCTTGGGATTTGCGCATTGAAGTAATCCTGCCACAACTGACCCTCTTAATTATTTATGTGCGCGGTTGGCTTATTTTGCGTCAGAAAAAGGCCCAAATTGCGACCTATTGGCGATTAGTCTCCTATGTATCAGGGATATCCTTATTGGCTATCGCCTTGATGTCCGGTATTGATGTTTTTCAATATAACTTGTTTTTCATGCATATGATTCAGCATGAAATTTTGACCATGTTAGCGCCGCCGTTATTATTCTTAGCGGCCCCGATGCCTATTGGTTTCTGGGGATTACCCCGTAATTTACGGCTAGGTATTGGACGTTTTTTCGGCAAGAAAGCAACGGTTCGGCAAATCTTGGTGCAGTTTTCGACGCCGGGGTTTATCTGGCTCGTCTTCACGATTGTGCTCTGGCTATGGCATGATCCGAATGCCTACGATACGGCGACCACGAATGCTTTTATCCATGATATTGAGCATTTAAGCTTTTTCTTCTCGGCAATGTTGTTGTGGTGGCATATTATCGGCGCCGCCCCAC
>JBNLCD010000814.1:0-1926 GCA_050303635.1 Anaerolineae bacterium | reverse complement strand
CCGATGTCCGGCGAGGAATTTTTGACCTACGAAGAAAAATATATGCGCGGCGGCAAAGACGATAAAACAGGCGGAGTTAAAGATGCGGGTATGCAAGGCGCGGATCGTCTGATTCCAGCTCCGTTAAGTGAAGAACTCACCGCTAAAGTGCAAGATATTGCCCGTCGGGGATTTATGGCCGTGAGTGGACAAGGGACGGCCCGCATTGACTTCCTTGTGAACCCTGAAACCAATGATGTGTGGCTCAACGAAATTAACACGATGCCCGGTTCATTAGCTTTCTATTTGTGGGAAGCCGGCGGAATGCGCGGCACGGCAGTTTGTGATGAACTCTTGCGTTTGGCTTTTGAACGACACAACGAAAAAGCCCGTACCATCTTCAATTATCAAAATCCTCTGCTTGAGCATGTCGCGAAACGTGGCTTAAGTGGAGCGAAAGGCGGCGTTAAAAAATAATGCGCTGGTCTCGCGCCCTGAAAAAAGAACTCCATCGCTGGTTTGATCCAATTATCGCGCGGCGCAAAGATGCGCAGTGGCAAACAACCCTCGCCGATTTGCCGGATGGGGAATACACGCTGAGTTTCGATGTGCCGTATATTCCGCAATTTGCCAGCCCTGATAAAATTGATGATTATATTCATCATGATTTTATTGGCCTGCAAGATGCCCGTTGGTGCGAATTTGGGACAGACGAACCGGAATCCTATGCTTTCTGGGCACCGCGTGTCTGTGCGTTAGCTTGCCTCAAAATGGCGGTGGAAGGTTATCAAAGTAGACCCGAAGCGCCAACCCTCTGGACATTGGTGCAAGAAGGTTTGGCGGTCGATGGTTATAAAATTTATAATGAGCAAGGTCATTGGCTTGACGAAGGCTGGTATGTGGCCGCGCAGGTAAAATTAGCCGCCCAATATGGTCTCATCTTAACCGGCCATAGTTATGCCTCGGCGTATGGCATTTGTTATCATATCCAACAAGATAAACTCGTCGCGGCAACGGTCAGCCCTGAAATTGGCGAACGGGTACCGCAATCCAATCGTTATGGTGGCCATCTCGTTTTGGTAACCGGTTTTCGCTGGGAACAGGGCCAGCCGTTGGCGTTACGTATTCATAATCCGTCCGGACGCTATCCTGAATTACAAGCTGACGCGTGGATTCCCATCGACATATTTAATCAATTTTACGCGTATCGCTTCGCGGTTTATGAGAATTCATAGGGTGCATTACGCGATCACAACACAAGTAAAACAGCGAGCCACGGCATGTCGTGGCTAACGATAAAAAATATCCCAAAGGAGTAACTATGGGTTTTTGGAGCAATTTGGCAAAATCAATTTTTGGTTCCGCTAGTTCAGGCGGACTGGGACCTGATGGCGGCATGTATTTTTACGTGCGACTCTATCAAGTGACGGGCAAACAATCTCCCCAAGATGAAATCGTTGAACTGCGCGTCCATCCCCACAATGATTTATCGCTGGGTGATGACGGCAATTATTTTGTCCGTAAAACCGTTGTGGGCAACAAACATTTTCGGCGTGCTGAACTTGTCATCTATTTTGACAAACGACGCGGCGTCCGTGACCATGAAATTAGTGGCGGCAAACTCGTCACTGCCCGTGAATATGATGCTTATGTTGAGGCTGAAGCCAACAAATAACCAAGGGAAACAAGAAAGCGTCTGCGGCGCAACCCTAAGCCAGAATCTCACTACTGATTTTATACTTTCCTATACGAAAATATTGACACGCACCGCACCGTGTTATACGCTAATTTTGAAAATAAGCTTGATGATTCTTAACCTTATCCGGCACACATTGGCAATGGAGAGAAACACATGAAAGCCAGACGTAGCATTATCGCACTATTCATGACCATATTGCTGCTCGGCTTGATCCCCTATGCACAGGCGGCAGATAGCACGCCACCAGC
>JBNLCD010000813.1:0-1931 GCA_050303635.1 Anaerolineae bacterium | reverse complement strand
TTGGCATTGCGCGTTTATTGGATAATGCGGCGTTATCGTTAACAGGTGGTCGCGCTTTAGGCACCCCCTTATATATGTCGCCAGAACAAATAAAGGGCAGTAATGTTGGCGCGGCGGCAGATATTTATGCGCTAGGTGTCATGCTCTATCAAATGTTGAGTGGGCGCGTGCCTTTTGATGGTTCTGATCCCAAAATTCCGGGCACCACCACCACCGAACGCGTAACCTTCCAGCATCTCAATGCCCCGCCGAAATCGGTGCGTGAACTGAATCCGAAAATACAAGAGAGTGTGGATGAAATTGTTCTACGCTGTCTTGATAAACAACCTGAAGAACGCCCCGCCAGTGTGCGGGCAGTTTATGATCTGGTGGCCGAAGCGATTGGCACCCAACCTGCTGATTTCTTTGAAGATATAACCGTGCCGCCGCCACCGGATTTGAAATTGCCCGAAATTTCCCAGTTTGATATGAAGATTCAAGCCGGTGAAGAGGAAGAAGACGATAGTCCGGCCAAGCCAACTATCAAATCCCGTTCACCGCATGCCGAAAAAACCGCCGAACACCCGAAGATTGTGGTCACGGATGATCCGCGTGCCACGGCCAAATCGACACCGTATCCGCAACAAACCTCAATGGGTCAACCGGCAGTGCAAGCCCCTCAACCGCAATATGCTCAACCCGGTTATGATGAATATTATCCTGAGGGCGGGATGGCTTTTGATCCCATGCGTTTCTTATTGATCGGGGTTGCGCTGGCACTTTTGGCCTGTATTGCGTTGGTGATTTATGCGCTTGATCCCTTTGGCTCGAATGAAGATGCACCGACGCCCACCGCCCAGAGCGATACCGTGGTCGGCACGCCCGGCGATGGAACTATTTTCCCAACCACTACCCGCTTACCCACGCCCGCCGAAACCGTAGTGGGCGGCGGCTTAGCGGAACCGGGAAGCAGTGATGGAAGTTCCATTGTCTATGCGGCCCGGCGGGGTAATAATCTGCAACTGTATATTATGGATGCCAATGGCGATAATGCACGCCTGCTCGCGACGAATGATGAACTTGAAATGCAAGGACCGGCATGGTCACCGGATGGACAACGCATTGCATTTTATGCATCAGTGGCTGTGTCCACAAATCCGAGCGATATTTATATTATGAATGCCGATGGCACGGATATGGTTAACCTCACCAATTCGCCGGAATTTGATGATCGCTATGTGACATGGAATCCGGATGGTACGTCGATCGTTTATCATAGCAATCAACCGGGCGAACTGGATGGTTCCGAGGATTATGAGCTGTACCGCTATGATTTGAATACAGGCGAGACCTCTCAAATAACCTTTAATGGCGCGCACGATTTAGGGCCAGATTGGTCACCGGAAGGCTCGACGATTGCATTCCATAGTTATAATAATGATCGGGCCTATATATTCCTGACAAATGCGGATGGAAGCAATCGGGAACAACTTGACCCCGAAAGCATCAAGAATAATGCGTATTTCCCGACATGGTCACCGGATGGCAAAAAGATTGCTATGCATGTTCAAGCCAACGACGCGGGAAGCAGTTCATCCATTTATCAAATTTACATACTCGATATGACCACAGGTATGGCCCAACCGCTAATGGAAACCTATGTGAATGATCAATTTCCGGATTGGTCACCCGATGGGAACAGCATTATCTTCCAGCGGACTGAAAATGGCGTGCGGAAAATCTATCGGTATGATTTCGACGATGATTCGCTCACCTTCTTGCAAAATGGGTATCTACCCGATTGGCAACCGATTTATTAATTTCGACATTTGAGATGAGAGAACATACACAAACAATGGTCTGCGGGCCATTGTTTTTTTGTTTAGAAAACCTCTCAAGTCCCTCGCCTACAGAGGTAGATTTTTAATCAATTGGGGCTATCACTCCATTTT
>JBNLCD010000812.1:0-1947 GCA_050303635.1 Anaerolineae bacterium | reverse complement strand
ACCGATATACTTCATGGATTTGCCAAAAGGGATGATACTCCCAACACGCGCCAAAAGGGGAATTCGATTGAGCGGCGCATCGAGAACAATCGTTTGGCCGCCTATATAGTATTCGCCTGTGAAGAAATCCAGCCAATCTGCGCCTTGGGGTAAATAGACTTCGCGGGTCGTTGCGCCTTCTTCATAAACTGAGGCCACCAATAAAGCAGAACCGAGCATGAAATCAAAGGAGGTGGTCGTACAATTCGGATCGGTCGGAAATTCATAAACTAATGGACGAATAATGGGATGTCCAGTCTGATGTGCTTCATGGAAAAGCGAATACAGATAGGGAATCAATTGGTAACGGAATTCGAAGGCTTCACGCACTAAATCTAGCACTTCAGGATACATCCACGGCTCATTCACAGAACCATCATCATTAAAGGAGTGCATGGTAAAGCGGGGATGGAAAATTCCGTTTTGGACCCAGCGCACCAATAATTCGGCAGAGGGCTTTTCACCAGCAAAACCGCCTACATCATGGCCAATATTGGCTAAGCCCGACAAACCTAGATTCAAGCCCATCGGAATATTATATTGGAGGGTGTGCCAAGAAGTGTGATTGTCGCCTGTCCATGTTTGGGCATAGCGTTGTAAGCCCGGACAGCCCGCCCGACTGAGAACAAAGGGACGTTTTTCAGGCGCAAATTGTTGTTGGGCAAGATAAGAAGATCTGACCATCAGGAGGGTTTGGATAGGCCGGATTAAACCTAACTCAATTTCATACCCAAACCCATAACAGCGCGCCGCATCATCCCAAAGCTGAAATTCATTATTATCGTTCCATGTCGAGGCAATACCATATTCCAGCAAGTTCTCTTTGACTTGACCTTGCCACCACGCAATGGCCTCAGGATTGGTGAAATCGAGATAAACCCCCTCATTGACCTCACCCACCGCCCCACTCCATAAAGTGGCAAATTCGGGTTCATCGGTATCGGCGGATTGAATAGCTAATTCTTTAACTTGGTCATATTTCGGGTGAGTGGTTAATAAGTAAGGTTTGATATTGGCGCAGAGATTGATACCTGATTGTTTAAAATGCCCCACCATTTGCTTGGGTTCAGGCAATTTTTCTTTATTCCATGTGAAGACATACCGTTTGCCATCTTCTTCGCCTGTCGTATAGCCGGACGACAAATGAAACATATCACAGGGGATATTGTTTTGTTCGCAGAGATCAACAAATTGGCGCAATTGATTTTGGGCGTCCGGGGCCTCGGTATAGGTCATCGTTGAGCCCAAATAACCTAATGACCACTTGGGCGGTAAGGCCATACGTCCGGTGAGGGCTGTGAATTTTTCAATGACTTCAGGAATACTCGGGCCATAGATAAAATAATAATCAAGATCACCAGCGAGAGCTTGATACATACGATACGCGCCGTGATAGCCATCAATTTCACACCCCATATCAAAAATGGTTGTAGCCAGATTATCGTAAAACAGTCCGTAGGCAATTTGCTTTTCAGGGAGAAAGGTGATGTAAAAGGGATAATGCTTGTAGAGTGGGTCTGATGTTTCGGCATTATAGCCAATGGCATCAATATTTTTCATGACCATGCGTTGACCGCGTTTATCAAGCACACCGGCTTTTTCACCAAAACCGAAATAATGCTCGTCAGGACGTTGTGCCATGTAGTGAAAAACGCTTTGCCCACTCTGGTCATACGCATAAGCGCGACTGGGCGCATCTGTCGCAAAATCCCCCCACTCAATGCGTAAATCGGCTAGGTGTACACGAAAACTTAAGGTGTTAGTTTTGACTTGAATATCGTCGGACCCAAGCTCATAGCTAAACTTCGGACAGTCAAAAAAACTCATATCCTGTCGATTATGTCCCTCAAAAGAAGGTTCACCCACTAACCATGTGCGATCGAGACGCGGAAATCCATCGGGATATAA
>JBNLCD010000811.1:0-1962 GCA_050303635.1 Anaerolineae bacterium | reverse complement strand
TGGCCATGATGCGCCCTTCCGAGCGTTGTTGGATATCACCGCTAAATTGGCTAATAATGCGCCCTACCACATTTTTGCGCACGACCAGTGCCCGCCGTCCATGCAGGTCACGGTCTGTAATAATCGGCATCGAATCAAATACGCGCTTTTTAAAATATGGCGAATAGCTCACTTCCAAATGGGATAAATCATAGACCATTAAATAGGGTTGGTTGGGGTCCCATTGTTCTAAAAGGGGGATAATGCGGTCAAAAAAGCGGTCAACGTGCTCAGGCATCATGGTTTCAAATTCATAGACATGCACCTGGCCCGCCTGATAAAATTTGCGATAAATATGCGGGGCATATTCTTCGCGTTCAGTCATTGTGGACATCTTCAGCTCCCTAGCTGGATAATTCCAAATAATTCCCTCACTCTAGTTCTAGCTTACTGGTGAATCGAGTTTCTATGCAAGCCAAATTCATACCAAATTTAACATAATTCACAAATTCTTCAGGCGAATATCTGACAGCCACTCGCGTCAAGCGCTTTATAGGGCTAGAAACTTGAAATACGAAGTGAACCAAGTTGGCTCAATTTGCGTAGTTTTAAGATCAGGGATCTTGCGCTAAACTTAGAGCGTGTGTTGTTAGTGAGGAGTTAATGGTATGCCGGAATTTACCTGGAATAGTGATGAAGAGAAAAATATACGCGTCGTCGGCCAATCAGTTCAAGACGGCGTAGTGAAGCAATTGGTGATTTGGACCACGGCTGGTTCAATCCGCCGCGCCGCAACCATTTATCGGCCCGAAGCTGAAGGCACCTATCCCGCCATTTTATTTGTCCACTGGTACGAACCACAGGCCCCTAATTCTAATCGCACCCAATTTGAACCGGATGCGCTGGAAATGGCCAAATCGGGAGCCGTCTGTCTGCTGATTGAAACGTTGTGGTCAGATATTGATTGGTTCTACAAACGGACGCATGCTGATGACCTCAATAACAATGTGCAACAAGTCCTCGAACTCCGCCAAGCCATGGATATTTTGCTCTCGCAACCCGGTGTTGATCCAGAGAACTTCGCGTATGTTGGCCATGATTTCGGCGCGATGTTCGGCGTGGTCTTAGGCAGTATTGATCCCCGCCCCACCCATTATGTATTGATGGCTGGCACCACTCGTTTTCATGAATGGTATTTTTATTATCCCGAAATTGCAGACGATGCGCGCGAACAGTATATGGAAGAAATGGCCATGTATAACCCGGTTAAGCGGGTCGCGAGTTTAGCGCCCGCCCCTCTGCTTTTCCAATTTGGCGAAGATGATTTCCATGTACCCATCGAACGTGCTGAAGAATTTTATGCGGCGGCCAAAGAGCCGAAAGAAATTCGTTGGTATGAAGCCGGACATGGTCTGAACGCGCAAGCAACGGCTGATCGCATTGCATGGCTTAAGGCGCAACTCGTTTCCAAAAAATAGTTTGATTTCGTCTCCCCATCGGACTACACTTAAATAAAGAGTAGTAGGGGGCATCCAATGCAAGAACGTCAAACCATCTTTCCATCGCTAGAATATAGCTATGACGGCGAACATGATATTCACGAGTATGTTTTTTACAAATCAAGCAAAGATATTTCCGCCGCTTGGTTTGAACATCTCGATCAAATTGTCAAAATAGCCACCGAAGCCGAAGCCGATGAAATTCGTCTGTTGGTGGATGTGACACATGGGGGTAATCGGCAACCCGTTAGTTATATGTTCAACCGTGCGAAAGAGTTGGCCTCAGATAATCCGAACGCGCCAATCCGCCGTTATGCGGTGGTGGGCAATTCATCAGCGGTCGGCTCGGTGCTGAGCCCATTTATGCGGATGCTCCGTTTGAAATTCCGCTTCTTTATGGAAACTCAGCGCGAACAAGCGTTGGAATGGCTCCGCAAGCCGGATAACTAGATAAAGGCAGATGCGAGTGTAGTCATATTGATAA